>DVNP01000182.1 GCA_018714285.1 Candidatus Caccomorpha excrementavium
CCGGGAGAAGGAAATACGGTTTTGTAAGGAGCAGAAGGTTCTGTGCGAGGATCTCTTTTTTAACATTGCCGTATGCAGGAAGGCCAATCGGGTGATCATTGCGCCGCGCTGCATGTATTACTACTGCGCGAATGAAGGGACTCTGACAAAAGCCTATCGCCCCGGACGGTTTGAGGCGGCGAAGAATATGAGGAGGCTGCTTGGAAAGGAGTTCCGGCAGGAAATGAAAAGCGACAGAGATCTTGCGCAGCGGATCGACCGAAATTATCTGGATAACCTGATTCTCTGCCTGAAGCTGGAGATCCTGTACAGAAAACAGAATGGAAAACGCCGCTGCATGGGGCAGCTCAGGTATATGATAAATGACAGAACAACACAGTCCGTGCTGGCGCGGTATCCCGTCGGCCGGATGGAGAAGAAGCAGAGACTTTTATTCATGATGATAAAGCTGCGGATGACGGCGCCTGTCTTATGGATGTTCCGGATTCGATATCATATCTGATGCCGGAGCATAAAAACCAGAGCCCAAACTGACGGGAAGGAGAAAGCGGTATGAAAAAGGCGAGAACCAGACATCTGGAATTCATAATAGGCGATATCATGGCGCTGGAGGTGGCTCAGTGCGTGTCTGTCCTTCTGATGGGCGGCAGGCTGTCCGGCGAACCGGCTGCCTACTTTATCCGGATTGGAATCCTGCTGTTGATTATTACATTGCTGGTCAGCTTTCTGACAGATTGCTTCCAGGACATCGTGTACCGGGGGTATTTGAAGGAATTCACGGCGGTGATCCGTCATACTGCGCTGATTTTTGCGTGTGAAATTATCTGTCTGTTTGCGTTTGGAATGACAGAGCTCTTTACGCGTCTGGTTCTGTTTGCCGCGCTGATTCCGGGGATACTGCTGATGTATGCGGAGAGGCTGCTGATTAAAGCGTATTTAAGACATCGGTTTCAGGATCTCAGATATGCGAGGACCCTGATGATTATTGCCTCCCGGGAACAGGCAGAGCTGCTTGCGGATCAACTGCTGAATCAGACCTTTCCCGTGTTCCATATTCAGGGAATTGTTGTTGCAAACGAGGACATGACAGGGAAATCTATTGGCTCGATTCCCGTCATCTGTTCGGTGGACGAGGTTGCAGAATACGGGAAGAGCCATATTATTGACGAGGTGTTGATCAGCATTCCCGGGGATCCACAGAAAGAGGCAGAGTTGGCGAAGCGGTTTCTGTCCATCGGGGTGGTTGCGCACATCTATCTGGAACAGTATCTCCAGGACATTCCTCATAATAAGGCGGAACGCATCTGCGGGATGAATGTAATTACCTGCTTTAACCGGGAAATTCCGGGATACCGGATGCTTGGGAAACGGCTTATGGATATTGCGGGTGGGCTTGCGGGCCTGCTTGCCGCCTGTTTGATCGGACTGGTGATTGGGCCGATGATCTATATCAGGTCGCCCGGACCGATTCTGTTCTCACAGGTACGGGTAGGCCGGAACGGCCGGAGATTCCGGCTGTACAAGTTCCGCTCCATGGTGCCGGATGCGGAAGAACGCAAGAAGCAGCTCCTACCCTTTAACAAGGTTAAAGGAAATATGTTTAAGATGGATCAGGATCCGAGAATTATTCTGGGGATTGGAGCGTTCATCAGAAAGACCAGCCTGGATGAATTCCCTCAGTTCTTTAATGTATTAAAGGGGGATATGAGTCTGGTCGGGACAAGGCCGCCGACAGAGGATGAATATGAGGCGTACAGCTTCTATCAGAAGAAGCGGCTGTCCATGAAGCCGGGAATTACCGGGCTGTGGCAGATCAGCGGAAGAAGCGATATTACAGACTTTGAGGAAGTCTTAAAGCTTGACAATCAATATATTGATCACTGGAGTCTGGAGATGGATCTGAAGATTCTGGCAAAGACCGTTCTTGTTATTATGAAACGAAAGGGAAGTGCCTGATGCGGATTCCGGACAAAACGGCCTGCCCGGTATGGAAGAATCCGTCAAATATCAGTCAAATTGTCCGGCGCGCGCCCGGAAAGCGCGCGCCGGTTGTGCGAATCTCCGAAAAGGGGAAAATATAAAATTTTACGAAAAAAATACTTGCATTTCATTGGAAAATCCTATATAATAATTTGCGTTGTGACGTTGATAGCGTAGAAGCGTGAGGTTGCCGCACAAGAGATGCGGGTTTTTCCGTGGAGCGAATGTCATGTTATGAAGACTGGCGACAAGTCACTGTACAAGAACATAGATCTGCGCAAGGCAGAAAACCGTGTAAATTTCGCTGAATCGGGATAAGCTGAATTTGCATCCGCGATTTTGCAGGAAACACACGGGTTAGTGTACAGTCACCGCTTGTCGTACTGCAATGAAGTGCGAAAAGGAGGCGACTTTTTTTATGGCAAGTCAAGTAATGAGGATTACACTGAAGGCATATGATCATCATTTAATTGATGCATCGGCGGAGAAGATTATTGAGACGGTAAAGAAGACGGGATCGAAGGTGAGCGGACCGGTGCCGTTACCTACAAAGAAAGAGGTTGTTACCATTTTAAGGGCTGTTCACAAGTATAAGGATTCCAGAGAGCAGTTCGAGCAGAGGACTCATAAGAGACTGATCGATATTATCGCTCCGACTCAGAAGACGGTTGACGCGCTGTCAAGGCTTGAGATGCCGGCCGGTGTGTACATCGACATTAAGATGAAGGCGAAATAAGCCATAGAGAAAGAAAATCAAGGCAAGTGATTTATCCTTAGGGTTTATATAGAGAGCTTACGTTCTTACAATTAAGATCAGGCATCCGATGATAGACCGTCTAGGATGATTGCGCATAGAGCGTAATCCGCTGTAGATTCAACAGGAGGTGCAAGTTAATGAAGAAAGCTATTTTAGCTACCAAAGTTGGGATGACCCAGATTTTTGGAGATGACGGAGTTCTGACTCCCGTTACGGTACTGCAGGCAGGTCCGGTTGTCGTGACACAGGTTAAGACTGTCGAGAACGACGGCTACAACGCAGTGCAGGTTGGCTTCGGCGAGATCCGCGAGGTTCTTGTGAATAAGCCGAAGAAGGGACACTTCGCGAAGGCGGGTGTTGCGAATAAGAGATTTCTGAAAGAGTTTAAGTTTGAGAACGCCGCTGATTACGCGGTAGGCCAGGAGATTAAGGCGGATATCTTCACTGCCGGAGACAGAGTGGATGCAATCGCAAAGTCCAAGGGCAAGGGATTCCAGGGCGCCATCAAGAGGCACGGACAGTCCAGAGGACCCATGGCTCACGGTTCCAAGTACCACAGACATGCCGGTTCGAATGGTCCTGCTACCAGCCCGGGACGTGTATTCAAGGGAAAGAAGATGCCCGGACAGATGGGTAATGTAAGAGTTACCGTGCAGAACCTTGAGGTTGTCAGGGTAGACGCCGACAACAATCTGATTCTGGTTAAGGGAGCGGTTCCTGGAGCAAAAAAGGGTCTTGTAATGCTGAAGGAAACCGTGAAGAGCGCAAACTAAACGCTTTGAGAAAGGAGGAACATGATAATGGCTAACGTAACTGTTTATAATAAAGAAGGCAATGCGGTCGGTTCCATGGAGCTGAATGACGCAGTGTTCGGAGTTGAAGTAAATGAGCATCTGATGCATATGGCAGTCGTATCCCAGCTTGCTAACAAGCGTCAGGGAACGCAGAGTGCCAAGACGCGCGCCGAAGTAAGCGGCGGCGGAATCAAGCCCTGGAGACAGAAGGGAAC
>DVNP01000183.1 GCA_018714285.1 Candidatus Caccomorpha excrementavium
TGATAGATTTTTGCTTCATCATATCTCCTGCAAACATCATTAGAAAGAGTACCTCTTATATCTTCAAATTTTGTTCTTTCATCTTTCCCGAAAATAATCATAAAACCAATGCAATTCCTTTTTGCATATAAGCAGCAAAGCGTTTTACCACCTCTACGATATTTATACTCATAAGTCCAATTTTTACCGCCAGTATTCCATAATCGTTCCATTTCGTATTTTTCATCAATAGCCGAACATAACTTTTGCCAAACTTCAAACATAGATTGTCCGAGCAATTCAGTCATAGTTGATTGAAACGGTATATTTTCATGCATTATATTCCTCCGTAAATTTCGATTTTCACTATTCTAAAAATTATATTACTCCTATTATACCTGCCTCAAACAAAGTTTCAAATGTATTTACTGCACCACTATGCTCAATCATCCCAAAATATTTCAATGCCTCTGTAATTACCGCTTCCTTTTCGGGCGGACATTTCGGTTGCCTTGCATTTTCAGACTTTGGCTTGTTGTAGTTCTCACGCTCAATAATGCCATATTTCTGCTTGACCTGGGCGATATAGAGGGAAGAAACCTTCAACCCGGACTGCTGCAACACACGTTTCTTAATCTGACTGTATGTGGCGCCCTTCTGGAACCCGGACATATCCATGTCCTCCAGTGAAAACTCCACACGAACCTTTTTCGAGTCGATTTCTCCCTTGGAAAGCAAACACACCGTCTCCACATGCCCCGTCCCCCCAAACATATCCACCCCTCTAACCCTCTCCACCTCATACCCCATCCCCCTCATCACCTTCACATCTCTCCCCAGCGTCCCCGGATCACACGACACATACACCACTCTCGGCGCCCCCATCTCCCCAATCGTCCGAAGCAGCCTCTCATCACACCCCTTCCTCGGCGGATCCACCACAACAACATCCGCCCTCACAGCCTCCCCAAGCTCCCTATACTTCTGCGGCAGCACCTCTTCCGACGCTCCCACGAAGAACTCCGCATTCTCAATTCCGTTCAGCTTCGCGTTCCGCTTTGCATCCTCAATCGCCTGCGGCACAATCTCAACCCCGTACACCTTTCCGGCCTTCTGCGCCAGGAACAAAGAAATCGTACCAATCCCGCAGTACAGATCCCACACCGTCTCCCCGCCCTTCAAATCCGCGAATTCCAGCGCCGTCTCATACAATCGCTGTGTCTGCGCCGGGTTCACCTGATAGAACGACAGCGGCGAAATTTGATACCGGACCTCTCCGATCCAGTCCGTAATATACGGTTCTCCGTACACCGGAATCACCCGGTCCCCCAGAATCACGTTCGTCCGTTCCCGGTTCACGTTCAGACACACACTGCTCACGCCGGACGCCCCTGCGCGAAGCATCTCAACCAGACGATCCGCATAAGGCAGCCGTTCCCCGTTAATCACAAGGCATACCATAATCTCTCCGGAGCGAAAGCCCGTCCTCGTCAGAATATGCCGGACCAGTCCCGTATGTGTCTTCTCATCATAAATAGAAATGCGGTAATCCGTCAGGAACCTCCGTACAATCCGAATCACCTCATCATTTGTCTCCGCCTGAATATAACAATGATCCGTGTCCATAATCGCGTGCGTCCTGCCCGCGTAGAACCCAATTGCAAGCCTCCCGTCCTTCCCTCTTCCGACCGGGAACTGCGCCTTATTCCGGTAATGCCACGGCTCTGCCATGCCGATAATCGGCTCCATCGGCACCGACTCAAGGCCCCCGATCCGCTTTAAGCAGTCCTCAATCTTCTTCTGCTTATACTCCAGCTGCTTCTCATACTTCAAATGCTGAAGCTGGCAGCCTCCGCACCGCCCGGCCAGAGGACAGCGCGGCGTGACCCGGTCTTTTGATACCCGAAGATACTCCACGGGCTTTGCATACCCGTAATTCCGGTTCACCTTCAGCACCTGCGCCCGAACCAGCTCTCCGGGAAGCGCCCCCTTTACAAACAGGGTAAACCCTTCATACCGTCCGATCCCTTCTCCGTCCGTCCCAAGATCCGTAATCTCTATCTCAACCGTCTGATTCTTTCCCGGCTTCCTTCCTGCTAATCCATCCATGCCGTTTCTTCCTCCCATGCCGTCCTTCCCATTCCGCCTTTCTCCGGCTTCCTGCTGCTTCCTTCTTCCAGCCTTTTCTCTTCCGGCCCTTCCCCGTCCGGCCCATTGCCCGATCCTTTATCAATCCCGTAAAATGCGCGCGCTTCGCCATCGGCATTTTCCCCTCCATAAATGCCGCTCTCACCTCACTATGTCCAAAGCCGGATATAACTTGACAAAGCAAAGATTACACCCCATGCTTCTTCCTCGCAAATCTGCCTCAGCGCGCAAGTCCCAACGCGGCGTCTGTCAAAAGCCGCCGTATTCCATACAAAACCCCTGTTAAATTGTTCCGTCATCATTCAGGAAATTATTATGATTGTAACACAAAATTTTTCAAATTACAACAAATTCCTCATTCTCCTTCTCCGTTCTTTTACAGGTGCTTCCCCCATTTCCCCGCATTTTTCCCTTTAAACTTTCCCTAAACTCCCCCTGAATTCCCCCATAATCCTCCTTTCCCAATCCAGACAATCCAGATTTTCCCATATTCCTTCACCCCCTGTCTCCGGCCCGATAAAATACCAAATAAAGTATTTACCAAAGAATCGGCTGTATAACCGCAATGTTGACACCTGTAATATTATATCATATAATTTATCTCGGAAATAGAACAAGACATGAAAGGCCGGTACCATCATGGAAATTTGAAACATGACAACTCATTGAAACTTGCCGCGCCTATATGACAGGATTTCTGATAAACCATTGAAATGTCTAAATCAACTTTTTTGACAGGAGAATCGCATATGAAGCAAATCATTTTAACCGGCGACCGCCCGACGGGCCGGCTGCATGTGGGACATTATGTAGGTTCACTGAAGGAACGTGTCGCGCTGCAAAACGCCGGACAATACGACGAAATCTATATTATGATCGCCGACGCTCAGGCTCTGACGGACAATGCGGAGCATCCGGAAAAGGTGCGTCAGAATATTATGCAGGTGGCTTTGGATTACCTTGCATGCGGAATTGATCCTGATAAGTCCACGATTTTTATTCAGTCTATGATCCCGGAGCTGACGGAGCTGACCTTTTACTATATGAACCTTGTAACGCTCTCCCGCGTTCAGCGCAATCCCACCGTAAAAGCGGAGATCCGGCAGAGAAATTTTGAGGCAAGTATTCCCGTCGGGTTTTTATGCTATCCGATCAGCCAGGCTGCTGACATTACCGCATTCCGGGCAACTGCGGTCCCCGCCGGGGAGGATCAGGAGCCTATGCTGGAGCAATGCCGGGAAATTGTACGCAGATTCAACGAAGTTTATGGGGAAACGCTGGTAGAACCCCAAATTGTCTTACCTTCCAACCAGGCCTGTCTGCGGCTACCGGGTATTGACGGAAAGGCCAAAATGAGCAAATCGCTGGGAAACTGCATTTATCTCTCGGATGAGCCGGAAGAAATTAAGGCAAAGGTCATGTCCATGTTCACCGATCCGACTCATCTGCGGAAAGATGACCCCGGCCATACGGAGGGGAATCCTGTATTCATCTATCTGGAAGCATTTTCCCGGCCGGAGCATTTTGCAGAATTTCTGCCGGAATATAGCGGCCTCGAAGAATTGAAGGAGCATTACCGGCGGGGCGGCCTGGGAGATGTGACGGTCAAGAAATTCTTAAACAGCGTGATGCAGGCAGAGCTCGGCCACGTTCGAGAACGCAGGAAGCTGTGGGAGCAGCGGCTGCCGGAAGTTTATGAGATTTTGAAAGCGGGCACGGAAGCGGCAAGGTCTGCTGCAGCTAATACATTACACGATGTGCGCCATGCAATGCAAATTGACTATTTTGAACACGCAGGCCTTCTGAACTGAATGAAAGGTATACTCCATCGGAGAACTGGTCGCCGCAGTGACACGACGGATATGGAATGCCGCTCAGTCAGATAAGACGACATGGGGCTGCCGGAAAGCGACAGCCCCATACCACAATATATTCTACCGTTGCAGCCCCAATTCATGCAAAATATTGCACATAGCAGCCATTCCCACAACCCCATACTATCATTTCCCTCCCGCTCCCAAAGACACCGCTCCCTCATTCCTCGTTTGTCAAATCACTCTTTTGGCATAAGCCATACAGCTCATACATCGAAAGCATATTCTGATACTGCAGCTTATTTCCCATCAGCTGGCGGTAGGTTGCGGTCTTTTCCTTTCCCTCTTCCTTCAGGCGCCTCATCTTTCGATCCGTATCATAATAATGATTCTGTACCGCCTCAAGCATCCTTTCAAACGCTTCCAGCCTTGTTTCTTTTTCCATTCCAGACTCTCCATATCAAACAAATAAACTGCCCGGGGTTCCTGCCGCTTCCGGACTCAATGAACATAATACCCCACATATTCTCTCGCCCGATACGTCCTTACCGGCTCCGAATCCCGATACACATCGAATTCCCAGCTGATGCCGCACACACGATCCGCAGTCCCGCGATCAGAATCCCCCATACAGGCAGCCCATGAATTCACAAAAATAAAATGCCCGCTGTCCGTCAATTCGATGTCCTGGGAAAACGTATACCGGAACGCTCTGATATCCTTTCCGAATACCAGAGAGAGCCTCTGTTCCTTCTCCTGGCCGATATAGGAATCGGTATCCGTAATCCAATGATAGATCCGATTCACACCTCCTTTCACCAGCCGGACAACAGACGCGCTTTGCCAGCCTCTGTTACAGATCAGCCAGCAGCCCCTCTATACGCCGCCAAGAAAAAATACAACCAATATGCCGGCTGCAATCGGCAGAAGGAGACCCAGAAGAGCCAGAGAGCGTTCCTTTGTTTTATCTTCATTCCTGAAGGTATTGCGTGGATTGTTAATGTAATACAGGGTTAACTCACAGGGCGGAGATACCTTGCTCATATAGCGGTACTTATATGATTTTTTGTCCACCTCATAGCTGTAGGTTCCATGGAACCATCCATGTACATCATAGCCGGTAACATCGTCTTTCCATGCTTTGATCTTTTTCGCCTTCACAATATGGCCCAGCCGGATTGCTTTTTCCACACGCCGGTTTCTCAATTTAAGTTTTTTTGTGAAGCGAATTTCAATAATAAATACAATAATCGCAGCAGCAATACCCAGGAAAACTTTCACGTCAAAGACTTCCGTCATAAATCTATTTAGTAAATCTAAAAACTCAGCCACAAAGATCCGCCCCCTCGATGCCAATATGTAAAACTGATCACTCCATGGCAGTCATTTTAAAACTGCCTTCTGTCAATTTCATTATACTGGAAAACCCTGAACCATTCAACAACAAAAAACGAGGTGCCAGCCATATATTACACCTAAAAACAAAGGGCCGGTCAAATCAGCCGGCCCGGTTTCATCGCGTTGAATCCGGCATGATGCCTTCCCGGATTCGTTGTACAAAATGTTTTTATTCGTTTGACCCCCTGCTTCCCGGCCCCTTCCGCCCGGTCATCGCCTCATGCTCCGCCCGGATCTCCCGATGCAGCTGCCGGACCGTCCAGTTCCGGTTCACCGCCGTCATCACGGCCTTATAGGGAATCCGAAGCTTCTTCTCCCGCAGCGCGGCCAGCGTCTCATCCAGCCTGCCGCCGGATATTCCCGCGAAGACCAGCATCTCTCCGGACAGATCCTCCGGCCCCGTCAGTCCCGCCAATGCCTGAGCTCCCGCTCCTTCCGGTAACTCAGACATACCCGGCGCTCCGGGTATTCCCCGCATCCCGGGCATTCCCGACCCCGCAGTCATTCCGAAAGCAAAAGGCGGCAATTCTCCTTCTTCTGTCACCGCCTGAATCCAGGATACCGTTCTCCCCTTCTCATGCCCCTTCCTCTTCTCACCGCTCTTCCCCTTCCCGTCATTCCCCCCGTCCGCCAGCCACGCAATCGTCCGGTCAAACTCTGCGGGTTCCACAACCCGCAGGTTCAGACGCAGAGGAAGCAGCGCCCGCCTCACGCAGTCAAGCAAAATCCGATCCTGAAAATTCACCAGCAAAACCGTTTCCATTCTGTTTTCCCTCATTTCTGCACTGCCCCATACACCTAAGAATCCTACTTCCCGTACTCCGACGTTCTTCTCACATTCGAATCGAACAGCTTCTGATATCCAAGCCATCCCTTCTCGTCCGAAGAACGCAGAAGCTCCGTCATTGTCTGCAGCTTCGCGTCCGTATTATCCGCCAGATTCAGCGCAAGCGCCTCCGCAAGCGCAGGCTTCTTCGGGGAACCGTACTCCAGCTCTCCGTGATGAGCCAGAATACAGTGAATTATCTCGTTCGCCATCTTCTGCGGGAAGTCCGGAATTCTGCGGATCCTCTCGCTCACCATCTCGGCGCCCATATAGATATGACCGAGCAGCTGTCCCTCGTCCGTGTAATCATTCTCCGGAAAATAGGACAGCTCCTTCAGCTTCCCGATATCATGGAACAGCGCCGACGCCAGCAGAAGATCCCGGTTCAGCACCGGATACCGATCCGCCATATAATCGCACAGCCTCATAACGCCGAGCGTATGCTCAAGCAGTCCTCCGATGAAGCCGTGATGAACCGTCTTGGCCGCGGAATGCCGGCAGAAGGCGGCGGCAAACTCCTTGTCCTCGATAAAGAAGCTGCTGACAAGGGCTCTCATAAACGGATCCCTTACTTTACCCGCAAGCGAAATCAGCTCATGGTACATCTCATCTATATTCCGCTCCGTCATCGGCATGAAATCCGCCGGATCGTATTCGCCCTCCTGGCTGCGGCGCAGCCGCTTGATATTCAGCTGCGGCGACCCCTGGAAGCTAATGACCTGGCCGTCCACATGTATGTACTCCATCTGTTCGAAATGGTCGATCCCCGCGCCCAAATCCCATATTTTCGCATCCAGGATGCCTGTCTTATCCTGAAGAAGCAGGGAATAGTAATTCTTCCCTGCTTTCGTCTTAAGAGCCTGCTTCTGCTTGCACAGATATGTCTCCGATATCATTTCGCCTTCGCGAAGTTCCGCGATATACCGCATGCCGCTACCTTACCTTTCCGTCTGCAGTCATTTTACTGCATAAATTTCCCCTATTCTATCATGATTTCGTATAAAAGGCAAGACCCGCGGTCTCATTCCGCGCGGCATTCCCGTTCTTACCCTTCCTTCTTCGCAAGCTCCACCGTCACCGTCACATCCCGGAAACTCCCCTGGCTCTGTCTGCGCACAAGCACCTGGACGCTGTCTCTCACATTATAGGTTGATATGGTGTTGTAAAAGGTGGTCATGGAAGTAATCGGAGTGTTCCCAATTCTCACAATCATATCTCCGCTCATAATGCCGGCCTGAAGCGCCGGCGACCCGGCTTCCACCTCATTGACATAGATTCCGTTCTCGATTCCTGCCTGTTCGAGAATCTCTTCCGGCAGATCCTCCCCGTGAATGCCGAAATAGATCCGATCCTCGTTATTGACCAGACGCTGAATAATCGGCATGATTTTGGATATGCCGATTGCGGTGCTGATTTCTTCGTTCAGCCCCTCCTTTAAGGTATGGGTAATAATGCCGATTACCTGCCCCTGCATATTTACGATAATGCCGTCGCTGTATTCGTTATCTGTAATATCGGTATTAAACAGATTAAGGCGGTTGTCTACAATA
>DVNP01000184.1 GCA_018714285.1 Candidatus Caccomorpha excrementavium
GCTGTCCTTTGCCTGGCGCAGAGAGAAAGGGAAGATTACGGTAACGCGGTGTATTTCCTGCGGGGAAAAAGCAGTCCTTCCGGGGCTGCTTGACAGCGAACCGGTTGCCGCGATTGGCGAGTATGCGTTCAGCGGCAGGAGGGAGCTTGCAGAGATTGTGCTGCCGTCCGGGCTGAAAAGCATCGGCAGGCATGCGTTTTATAACTGCAGAAGGCTGGAGTCCGTAAGTCTTCCGGCCGGGGCCGCCGATGTCAGGGACGGCGCGTTTAAGAATTGTGAAGGACTGCACCGGGTGTACTTTCGTCTGGATCGGACAGGAGAGCTGTGCATGAAGAATATTCTGTATGATTTGGAGCAGGATATTCAATGCGGAATTCTGGACGAAGGAAGGGACGGGAAGCAGGAAGAGAGAATCAGGCTGGTATTTCCGAAGAATACCTATGAATATGTCGCGAATGACGCGGCAAGAATTTTCCATGAGGTGGCATATGGCTCGGGATATTATTACAGACAGTGCGTATCGGAACGGGATATGGATTACGGGCGGTATGATGAGCTGTTTGACTACGCGTCCAGAGAGGAGCGATCGGGGGTCGTAACCTGGTTGGCCTTTTGCAGGCTTGCGTATCCGTACCGGCTCTCGAAGAAGGCGGCAGGCCGGTATCTTGGCTGGATCCGGGAGCATATCGAAGAGCTGGTCGGAATGATGATAGAGAAGGATGATTACGAAGCGGCGGGCCGTCTGATTGCCTGTGAAGGACTCGACAGTCAGGATGCGGGCCGGATTGTGCATGCGGCCAGAGAGCGCGGCAGCGCGGAGTATACCGGATTCTTTCTGGCCGGCAGGCGGGAACGGTTCGGCAGCGCTGTAAGAAGCTTTGAATTATAGAGTTAGGAGTGAGGGAAGAAAGTATGACAGCAGAGGATTATGATACCGGAGCAGAACAGGCCCCGGCCCGGGAAGCGGATCTAAGAGAGAGGAAAGGCGCGCAGGCAAAGACAGCCCGGATCCGGCTGTGCGGCCGAATCTGGGACGCGGTGCGGACAGAGCTTTATCTGTCCATGCGTTTTCTTGAGCTGGCGTTCGGACGGATGGAATTCAGAATGGATCTGACAACAAGGACATGGGGAACGGACGGAGACTTCTGTTATTATAATCCGTCTTACCTGATGGCGCAGTATGAGGAGAATCCTGTCAGGGTGAACCGCGCCTTTCTTCATATGCTGCTGCACAGCATATTCTGTCATATGGATCCGAACACAGAACCGGAGGAGGAGCTGTATGATCTGGCCTGTGATATTGCGGCGGAATCAATTATCGACAGCATGGAATACCGTTCGGTAATGGAAGTGGTCAGGGATGAGAGGGCAGAGCTGTATGCAAAGCTGAAGAGGGATATGAAGGTTCTGACCGCGGACGGAATCTATGACTGGCTGAAAAAACGCCGGATGAGCGAAGAAGACAGACAGAGACTCTGCAGAGAATTCAGGCAGGATGATCATACGTTCTTCCGGCGGGATAAAAGGAAGTCCGCGGGCGGCGGCCCTGATTCGGGCGAAAGGGATTTCGACAGGGATCGGCAGAAGCAGGAATGGCAGAAGGTGAGCAGAAAGATTCGCGTAAGTCTGTCTTCCTGCGCGCGTTCGGAAGGGAAGAAGGCAGGGAGTCTTACGGAGACGCTGGCTGCGGCAGGGAAGGAATATTGTGATTACGGAGAATTTTTAAGAAGATTTGCCGTGATCAGGGAGGAAAACCGGCTGGATCCGGATTCGTTCGATTATGTCTATTATACATACGGATTGTCTCTGTATGGGAATCTGCCGCTGATTGAGCCTCTCGAACAGAGAGAGGTGAAGCGGATTGAGGAATTTGTCATTGTTGTGGATACCTCGGGCTCCTGTTCGGGAGAGCTTGTGAAGCGTTTCCTTCGGGAAACCTGGACGATCCTTGGGCAGCAGGAGAGCTTCTTTCAGAAGAGGAATATTCATGTGATTCAATGTGACGCAAGCGTGCAGTCGGATACCGTGATAACCTGTGAAGAGGACTTCCTGAACTGTGAGAGAGACCTTAAGGTATCAGGATACGGCGGGACGGATTTCAGGCCCGCGTTCTCCTATGTGAATCATCTGATAGAAGAAGGGCATTTCGTGAACCTGAAGGGCTTATTATATTTTACGGACGGCTTCGGAACCTATCCGGAGAAGCCCGCGTCTTATGATACGGCGTTCATATTTCCGGATCATGATTATGAGGAACGCAGAGTACCGGGATGGGCAGTCAAGGTTGTACTTGATCCGGACATTACACGGAAATGGAGAGTTTCATGAATATAAAAAGAGCAAAGGAAGAGATTAAGCATACGGTACAGGCGTATCTGAAGAAGGATGCTGGCGGCGGATATGAGATTCCGGCGGTCAGGCAGCGGCCGATTCTGCTGATGGGGCCGTCCGGAATTGGGAAGACAGCCGTTATTGAACAGGCGGCGGGGGAATGCGGCGTCGGGCTGGTTTCTTATACGATTACGCATCATACAAGGCAGAGCGCCATGGGACTGCCGTTCATCAAAGAAAAAAGCTTCGGCGGGAAGACGTATTCGGTAACCGAGTACACAATGAGCGAAATCATAGCCTCCGTCTATGAGTGTATGGAGAGAACAGGGCTTTCTGAAGGAATTTTATTTCTGGATGAAATTAACTGCGTGTCGGAGACACTGGCTCCGGCCATGCTGCAGTTTCTGCAGTGCAAGCGGTTTGGTAATCAGGAGGTTCCGGAGGGCTGGATCATTGTAGCGGCGGGCAATCCGCCGGAATATAACAAGTCCGTGAAGGACTTTGATATTGTGACGCTTGACAGGGTACGGCGGATTGATGTGAAGGAGGATTACTCCGTATGGAAGGAATATGCAATGCGCCGGTCCGTTCATGAGGCGGTTTTGTCTTATCTGGAGATTCGGAAGGAGAACTTCTACAGCTTTCGGACAGACGGATATGGAAAGTCCTTCGTAACGGCCAGAGGCTGGGAGGATCTGTCGGAGATCCTGAAGGCTTATGAGGGTCTTGGAATCGCGCCGGATTATGAGCTGATTGTACAGTATGTGCAGGATAAAAAGATTGCGGAGGATTTCGCGGATTATTACGAGCTGTATCAGAATTACAGGAAGGATTACAGGGTAGGACAGATCCTGGCAGGAGAGATTCTGAAGGAAGCGCTGCTGCGCCTTGCGGGCGCCCCGTTTGACGAACGGCTCAGCGTAACGGGGCTTCTGCTTGGAAGCCTGCATGAGGACTTTGCCGGATATTATGAGCAGAATCAGGTGACGATCCGGGTTCATGAAGCGCTTACCAGCCTGAAGAAGAGATTGTCCGGAGGAGAAGAATTCGATTCTGCTTTCGGAGAACTTGGAGAAATAGAGAAGGAGACTGAGCAAAGAAAGATCCGTCCGGCGGATAAGGAGGAGGAGCGGATTCAAAGAAGGACAAAGAAGCTTCTGGCGTCCATGAGGATGCAGGTAAAAAGGAGCGGCGCCCTGGACGCGGATTCGTTCTTCGAACAGATCCGGACGCAGTTCAGACAGATAACAAACGAGCGGCAGGCGCGGATTCGGATAGCGGGCGAACGGCTTGCCAATGCGTTTCGTTTCATTGAGAAGGCATTTGGCGCGGGGCAGGAGATGGTGGTCTTTGTAACCGGGCTTACCACGGATTTTTATGCCGCGGAGTTCCTTGCGGACAACGGCAGTCAGGAATATGATAACTTTCATAAAGAGCTTCTGCTGCATGACAGGAAAGAGAAGCTTCTTCGGGATCTGAAGGACTTTAAGGAGGATATGATATGAAACGGGAACTGCAGGAATGGAGGAAGGGACGGAAGCGTTCGCCGCTTCCGGCAGTGGCATGCGCCCTGCTTCTGGCGCTGGGGCTTCTTGCCGCGTATGTGGGAGGGCTGGTTTCGGAGAGAAGCTTTCAGGAAGAGCTGCTTTTGGAATTCCCGGGAAGCTACGCGGCAACAAGGCTGGTATACCAGGCCGGGGCGCAGGATGTTCAGGGATTGTCAGACGCGATGGGACTGCCCTGTTCACTGGAGATTTCGAAGTCCGGAAGTCTTACCTTTAACGGAACCCTGCTTCTTGAGGAGTCAGAACTGTCGGCGGTAAAAATCGGGAGGGAAGAGGAATCCCGGTATGAAGAGGCATTCGGAGAATTCGCGCGGGAGAACCCGCTCTTAGAAGACGGCGGTTACCTGATTCTGCTTTCCGGAAACGGGGAGACGGCGGCCTTCTGTTATACGGACGGCGGTCTGTTCTTCACGCCGGATTCGGTATCTGTCTATGAGATTAAGAAGCTGGATGAGAATTCAACCGGAAAGGAATGAAAGATGGAAAAGGATTTTATCGATGTGCATACCCATACGCTTGCGAGCGGCCATGCCTACAATACGATTTATGAAATGGCGCAGGAGGCGGCGGCAAGAGGGATTACGCTGCTTGGCATTACCGAGCATGCGCCGAAGATGCCGGGCAGCTGTCATACCATGTATTTTATGAACCTGAAGGTTCTTAAGAGGGAGATGTTCGGAATCCGGATGCTCTTCGGGGCAGAGCTGAACGTATTGGATGAGGAGGGAAGCGTGGATTTGCCGGATTCGGTGCTGAGTTCGCTTGATATCGCCGTCGCGAGTATTCATCTGCCCTGCTACAAAAAGGGAACGAAGGAGCGGAATACGCTGGCGTATATCAATGCGATGAAGAATCCGCATATCAATATCATCGGCCACCCGGATGACGACAGGCTGGGCTTTGATTATGAGATGCTGGTACCGGCGGCAAAAGAGCATCATGTCCTTCTGGAGGTCAATAACTCCTCTCTTGCGCCGGGCGGATACCGGGTCGGGGCATGGCAGAATTACAGAGCAATGCTCGCTCTGTGCAGGCAGCTTGAGGTTCCGGTGATTATGTCAAGCGATGCTCATACGGCTTCGGATGTCGGAAATCATGAGTATGCAAAGAAGCTGCTGAAGGAAGCAGAATTTCCGGAGAGACTGATTGCGAATTACTCCGAAAAGCTGTTCCTTGATTATGTACCGAAGGCAGGAGCAGGAACATAACGGGCGCGGATTCGTCGGGACGGCTGCACGGATCAGAAGAGGGAACAGGAGAGGGCCGGATCTTAAGGATTGACAAACGGAAGGACCGCTGTTATGATAGGAACATTGAAGGGCAAGGGTGTCGGATCAGAAGGATACCCCTGCCCTTTTTTCTATGAGATAAAAATGCCGCGCAGCGGCGCGTTTCTTATTCAGGATACGGAGAGAAAAGCGGAAAGGAGAGGAAATCATGAGCCATTATACGAAGAAGGATATTATCCGGATGGTACAGGAAGAGGATGTGGAATTCATAAGACTTCAGTTCACGGATATTCTGGGAGATTTAAAAAATGTCGCGGTCACGACAAGTCAGCTGGAAAAGGTGCTGGATAACCGGTATATGTTTGATGGAGCGGCGATTGAGGGATTTGCGGGAGCCGCCGAATCAGATCTGTATCTGTATCCGGATCTGGATACCTTTGTTATATTTCCGTGGAGGCCGCAGCAGGGTAAGGTAGCGAGATTTATGTGCGATATTTACTATGCGGACAGGACGCCGTTCGAGGCGGATCCCAGGCAGATTCTGAAAAGGGTTATCAGGGAAGCCGGGGAAATGGGCTATACCTTTGATGTCGGTCCGGAATGTGAGTTCTTTCTGTTCCAGCTTGGAGATAACGGAGAACCTACAACGAATTCGTCCGAGAAGGCCGGATACTTTGATGTCAGCCCGCTTGATCAGGGGGAGAACGCCAGACGGGAAATGGTGATGACACTCGAGGATATGGGCTTTGAGATTGAAACCTCCCAGCATGAGGCGGCGCCTGCCCAGCACGAAATTGACTTCCGGTATGCCGATGCACTGACCACGGCGGACCGGATTATGACATTCCGGATGGTGGTGCGCACGATTGCGAGAAGGCACGGGCTTCATGCCACCTTCATGCCAAAGCCCAGGGAAGGGATCAACGGCTCCGGCATGCATATTAATATGTCTTTATCCAGAGACGGGAAGAATCTGTTCGCAGCCGGGGACGGCGGAGGAATCAGTGAAACCGCGAAGAAGTTCATGGCAGGTGTTCTGAATTATGCGTATGGCATGAGCGTGCTTACGAATCCGCTGGTGAATTCCTACAAACGGCTGGTTCCGGGATACGAGGCACCGATCTATACGGGCTGGACGACCAGGCAGAGAAGTCCTTTTATCCGGGTTCCGTCCGCAAGGGGAGAGAATACGCGGATCGAGCTGCGCAGCCCCGACGCCTGCGGCAATCCCTATCTGATCCTTGCTGTCTGCCTGGCGGCAGGCCTTGCGGGAATCCGGGAAGGGATGGAGCTGCCGGATGAGGTGACAAAGGATGTTGCTGCCATGGATGAAGAAGAGAAGAAGAGATGCGGTGTGGAGCGGCTCCCGAGGGATCTGAAGGAATCCATAGAAGCAATGGAAAAGAGCACGCTGATCAGAACGATTCTTGGTGATGTGGTTTTTAATGCATATCTGCAAAAGAAACGTAAAGAATGGGAAAGCTATTGTCTGCAGGTATCTCGCTGGGAGATTGAGAGATATTTGGACAGAGTCTGAAACGGGATCATATCAGACATAAGTTCCCCGCAGATGGAGGTGATCGGATGTGCTTGGCATTATCATAGTATTTCCCCGCATGGAGGATGCGGTTGCTGTTAAGAATATTTTAATCAGGAATGGATATGAAGTGAATGCCGTCTGTACGACCGGAGCACAGGCGATCAGTGTCGCGAATGAATTGGACGAGGGAATTGTTATATCGGGATATCGGATGCAGGATATGCTTTATCTTGATCTGCACCGGTATCTGCCGAAGGGCTTTGAGATGCTGCTGATTGCGTCGGCGGCCAGGCTTTCGGATTCCGGGATTTCCGGTATTGTGGCACTGCAGATGCCGATGAAAACGCATGACTTGTTAGACACTCTGCAGATGATGACTTATAATTACCGCAGGCGCAGGAAAAGGGAAAAGGCTGCCAAGGGGGGAAGAACGCCGGAGGAGAAGGCGATCATCGATAAGGCAAAGCGGCTTTTGATGGATCGGAATAATATGAGTGAGGAAGAAGCGCACCGGTATATACAAAAGACAAGTATGGACAGCGGAACCAATATGGTTGAAATGGCGGAAATGATTTTATCTATTATGTAGTTTTAAGAGATCAGGAGGGTACAATGTTCAAGATTAACGAAAATTATTTAAAGCTTCCGGGAAGTTATTTATTTTCCACAATCGCGAAGAAGGTGAAGGCATTCGAGGAGGCCAATCCGGATCGGAATATCATCCGGCTTGGAATCGGAGACGTAACGCTTCCGCTTGCGCCCGCAATTATTGAAGCGCTGCATAAAGCAGTGGATGAGATGGGGGTAAAGGAGACCTTCCGCGGCTATTCCCCGGATCAGGGATATGAATTCTTAAGGAAGGCGATTGTGGATTGCGATTATAAAACAAGGGGCGTGGATCTTGAGATAGACGAAATCTTCATCAGCGACGGCGCGAAGAGCGATTCGGCCAATATTCAGGAAATATTCGGGCCGGACAACAAGGTTGCGGTCTGTGATCCGGTCTATCCGGTGTATGTGGATTCCAACGCGATGGCGGGACGCGCCGGGGATTATCTGCCGCAGAAGGAAGGCTGGAGCAGGATTATCTATATGCCGTGTACGATGGAGAATGATTTTGTGCCGGAATTCCCGAAGGAAACTCCGGATATGATTTATCTGTGCTATCCCAATAATCCGACCGGTTCGGCTCTGACGAAGGAACAGCTGCAGAAATGGGTTGACTATGCGCTTGAGATTGGAGCGGTAATTCTCTATGACGCGGCTTATGAAGCTTATATTTCGGAAGAAAACATACCGCACAGCATATATGAATGCGACGGCGCGAAGCGCTGCGCGATTGAGCTGAGGAGCTTTTCAAAGAACGCGGGCTTTACGGGAACCAGGCTTGCCTTTACCGTGGTGCCAAAGGCGCTCAGATGCGGTGATGTTTCCCTGAACGGGCTGTGGGCAAGACGCCACGGGACCAAGTTCAACGGCGCGCCTTATATGATCCAGCGGGCCGGGGAGGCAGTGTATTCTCCTGCCGGACAGGAGCAGACAAGGGCCCAGATAGCGTATTATATGAAGAATGCCGGGATTATCAGAGAGGGCCTGACGGACGCGGGGTACTTATGCTTCGGAGGGGTGAACGCGCCTTATATCTGGATGAAGACGCCGCAAGGAATGACCTCATGGGAATTCTTTGATTATCTGCTGAACGAGGCAGGGGTCGTCGGAACGCCGGGATCGGGATTCGGTCCCTGCGGGGAAGGATATTTCCGCCTGACTGCGTTCGGAAGCCTTGAAAACACACAGAAGGCAATGGAAAGAATTAAGGCATTAAACAGATAATTTTTGTGAAGATATTATGCAGGAAATTTATATTCTCTTTACATTTCCGTGATAGAATATGCATTTTTTTGATGCTATAATGCGTGCGTACGAAAGAACGAAATGTTTAGGAGGAATATGAAATGGAGCTTGCAAAAAGACAGACTGCCACGCAGTCTCAGAAGCTGATGGTTTTTGTGCTGAGTATGGCGCTGTACGGATTGGCGACCCTGTTTACCGAGCTGATTCCGAAGTTTCAGGCAGGAGTTGTGGAATTCTCGGTGGAATTCTTCCTGTTCATCCCGTTAAGCCTTTCCATGCTGTTTGATCCGCTGTCTGCGGCGCTGGGCGCGGCGACCGGTGAACTGGTATTCAGTGAGATCATGCTGGGACAATTTGGCGGTCTGGGTGAACTGGAAAAGTTTTTAACTGTTACAATCGGCGTCTATGTTGCCGGACGCATGGTAAAAAATCCCGCGAACCGGAAAATGGTCGGTATCGCCGCCATAACAGGAACGGCTCTTCAGCTCTTTCTTGGAATGCTGGTAGATATTATGAAGGTTCAGTTCGCGGTGGAGGATTTTGAAGCAGTGGCAGGCCTGCCGGAAAGTGTATACGCAACGGAAGGGTTTGCATTCCTGAATGATCTGCTGTTCTCGGGAATTCTTTTCTGCCTTCTGCCTACGCTCTTCCTGGTTCCGAAGCTGTATGGCAAGATTGAGCCTCTTCTCGGAATGCAGCCGCGCAGTGAGAAGACACAAATGGAGCGCTTCGGAGTGAAGGCGGCCGTGGGATGTCTGATTGCGTTTGTCATCGCGGCGGCAGCGGAGCTTCTGGCAACCAGTGGTATTTCCCTGGTTGAATGGGAGGCGGACTGGGCGGAAAGCAAAACGGCGCTTGCGGTTGGACTGGTCGTTGCCGCGGCTCTTTCGGTTCTGATCCTTGCTGTGATGAAGGCTAAGGCGGACAGGGGGCAGAAGGAGCAGGCATGAATATTATAGAGATAGAGAATCTTACATATTCCTATCCGGGCGCAAAAGCTCCTGTGCTGAATCATATTTCACTTCAGGTAGAAGAAGGGGACTTCCTTGCAATCGTTGGGAACAACGGCTGCGGGAAGTCCACTTTATGTAAAACGTTAAACGGGCTGATTCCGCATTTTATTACGGGAGATTTCGAAGGGAAGGTTCTGGTCGGGGGTCTGGATACCAGTCAGAGTGACGTGGGGACGCTGGCCTGTAAAGCAGGATATGTGTATCAGGATTTTGAAAATCAGATTGTGAGGCCGACGGTTTTGGATGATGCGTCTTATGCGTGTCTGAATTACGGGAGGAAGGATTATCTGGAATGCGGAAGGAAAGCGCTTGCGCTCTGCGGGCTGAAGGACAGGGAGAAGGATTATATCTGGCAGCTTTCGGGAGGCCAGACCCATCTTCTGGCTCTGGCCGGAGCGCTATCCCTAAGTCCGGATGTACTGATCCTGGATGAGCCGATTGCCCAGCTGAATCCGGAGCATGCGGACAAAATCTACGGCGTGTTAAAGGAGCTGAACGAGAAGTACGGGAAGACGATTATTGTAATCGAACACCATACAGAATATATTGCGGATTACTGCAGGCATGTCGTGCTGCTGAAGGACGGGAGCGTTGTCTGGAAGCTGCCCGCGCAGGAAGCGCTGCGAAGGGTGGAGGAGCTGCAGGAGAGCAGTATTTTCCCGCCGCAGGTGACATGCGCGGCCCATGAAATGAGAGAGAGGAATAGGCTTGTCTGTCCGGTTCTTCCGACTACGGTGGAGGAGGGAAGGCAGGCATTTGCCGGACTGCGCTTTTCGGGGAATCAAAAGAGGCGGGAAGAAACGGAAAAGGAGCAGGAGAATGAGCCGGTTGTGCGCTTTTGTGACGTATCGTCTTCTTACCGTTCGGTGAAGGGGGAGCCCAGAGTAATTTTTGACTGGCTGAATCTGGATATCAGAAGAGGAGATAAAATCGCTCTGATCGGATCGAACGGGGCCGGAAAATCTACGCTGATGAAGCTGATGACAGGGCTGATCAGACCCGCGGAAGGGGATATTCTGATCAATGGGGAGAGCATCCTGAAGAAAAAGACAGAAGATTTGTCAAAGGATATTTCTCTGGTCTATCAGAATCCGGAACAGATGTTCATTAAAGATACGATCGAAGCGGACATTGCTTATGCGATGCAGGTGAGAAATGTTGAGAACCGGGCAGAAAGGACGCAAAAGCTGCTGGAACGCTTCCGGCTTACCCCCTGGAAAGACCGGGACGGCAGACTGCTGTCCGGAGGACAGATGAGAAGGGCCAGCCTTGCGATCGGAATCGCCCTGAACCCGGGAATTCTGCTGCTGGATGAGCCGACCGCGAATCTGGATATCGCGACCCGGAAAGAGATTATGCGCACCCTTGCCGACATTCGGAATGTAACGGAAACCGTTCTGATTGCGACGCATGATATGCAGCTTGTCTGTGAGTGGGCAGAGAGAATTGTCGTGCTTTCACAGGGAAAGGTGATTGCGGACGGAAGCCGTGATGAGATATTCGGGAATGAAGATATTTTAAGAAGAGCCGGAATCCGGCCGCCGGAGATTTTTCAAATGGGAAGAAGCCTGGATCGGAGGGCTCTGTGTTATACCATCCATGAATTCATGCAAAGCTTTGAGGAGGCGGACATATGATCGGAAAGATAAAGAGAAAATTGTCGGATAATATCATGGATAAGTTCTCGATGGACTTTCTGCGCAATCAGGTACTGAAGAATGCCTATGGGAATGACGATACGGTAATCGCGAAGCTGGATCCGAGGGTTCTTCTGGTCTGGTATCTGTTTCTGGGGCTTGTTCCCTGGTTTGTGAACAATCTGTATTTTCTGATGGGATGTTTTCTGCTTGTCCTGGCAACAACCATAATTGCGAAGGTTGCGGGACTTGTGCTCGTGCTCTTTGGAATCGGCGTGTTCTCACAGACCGGGTATTTGTTCGTAGTCTCGCTTTTTTTCGGAGGGGATGCGTCAACGATTATTCCACTGTTAACACTCACGCTGAAGGTGGCAATCTGTTCCCTGGCTTCCGTGACTGTATTCTCCGGGCTGGATCCGGACAGGCTCTCCAACGGCCTGATGTGGTTCGGATGTCCGGAAAGGCTGTCTTTTTCCATTTCATATGCTTACCGGATTCTGCCGATGCTGATGGAGGAATTCCAGAATATCCTGCTGTCATATAGACTGCGCGGCAATCCGCCCGCCCATGATACTTTCATGGGAAAGATTCGATATTTGTGCTATCAGGTGAAGATTATCATGCATGCCTTCTATCCGCTGATGCTGAATACCGCCAAGCGTTCCAGGACTACGGTGGAAGCGCTTGAAATTAAGGGCTACCGTTTTGCGGCGGTAAATCAGGAGGTCAGGAAAATGAAGCTGTCCTCTCTGCGGGTTACCTATAATGATATGCTGTTTCTTGCCATATCGGTCCTGTGGATATCGGTTGTGGTTTTGCTGTCAACAATATAATAAAAGAAAGAAGGATAAGAATTGAAGCTTGATTTTCACACTCATGGCAAGCTGGCAAAGCAGCTGCCTTTTTCCACACAGTATACGGACTGGCTGTTTGGAGAGGCAAAGCTGGCCGGTCTGGACGCGCTGTGCCTGACGGAGCATTTTAATACGCTGCAGTTTGCTGATCTGTATGGATACCTGCTTGGAAAGAGCCGCAGAGAGGGAGACAGTCTGGCGCTGGATAACGGGCTGAAAATCTTTCCCGGTATGGAAACGGACATTGCGGAGGGCGGCCATATTTTAAGTCTTGGAAAGGCAGAGGATATCCTGGAGCTGAACCGCAGGCTGGAACCCTATAAAACAAAGGGAAGCTTCCTGCCGTTTGACAGGCTGATGGACTTGTTCGATGAATATCCCCTTCTGGTCGGCGGGGCGCACCCGTTCAGAGAGGGCGGGCATATTCCGGAGCTTTCTGCAGAACAGCTGAAACGGCTGCATTTTCTGGATCTCAATGGCAAGGATGTTGCCGAAGATATGGAAAAGGCAACCCGGCTTACGTCCGAACTCGGAAAGCAGCTGAATATTCCTGTTATCGCGGGCAGCGATACACATCAGGCAGTACAATATGGATGTATTTATACAGAATTTGAAGAGGAAATTAATACTGTTGATGATTTATATGATAGAATGCAAAAGGGAAGCTTTGAGATTCATGTCGCCGGGCAGGCGGCTTTCCAGGTAAAGACGGCAGGGCTGCTTAAGCGCGCATTAAAGGAAATTCATGCGCTGGGGGGAGATTATGTGAGGGTGCTGACCGGGGCGAAGCAGTGATTTCGACCCGCACTACATTTTTACTCTGTACGGAAGGTGTTCTTACCCTGTTTTAAGGGAAATTACCCTATGACGGGAAAGGAAAGAAGGGTAAGATGGAACCACTATGAAGATTACGGAGGAGAATTATGAGCGGATCAAATGATGTAAGTTTGAATAGGAAGACGGGGGATAACGGCAGGGCCTTAAAGCACAGCGCCCGGATTCTATATGGCTGCGATTATAATCCGGAGCAGTGGCTGAGGTATCCTGAGGTGCTTGCGGAGGATATCCGTCTGATGAAGCTTGCGAATATCAACTGCGTATCCATGGGTATTTTCTCCTGGGCGGCTCTGGAGCCTGCGGAGGGGCAGTATGAATTTGGATGGCTGGAGGAAATCATTCAAAAGCTGTATGAACAGGGAATCTATACGATTCTGGCCACACCGACGGCTGCCGTACCCTCGTGGATGACAGAGAAGTATGAGGAGGTTATGCAGGTGGAGGAGGACGGAATTCATGGACTGAACCTGGACTGGAGGAGATTTGTCAGCGAACAGCTCCTGGATTTCTGCAGGGCGGAGCTTCCGCCGGGAGTCACCGTGACGGAACGAAAGCCGCAGGAGGGCGGGGAGACAAAGGGGATCTGGTTCTTACAGAATTTTAATTCCGGTGTATGTGAGATTTTATTAAAGCAGGCGTACGAGAATCTGGAAACCGGGGAAACGCTGCGGGGGAAATTGATTCTTCCGCCTTATGCCGTATTTCTTCTGAGAGAACTGTGAAAGATCGCGCGTCTTATCCGGGGGAGCCATAAATATCCTGTTTTCCGAAGAAATCCTCTTTACTTCTTTATGCAATTTGCTATAATGAAGGAAGTAAACCGAGAGGAGAGCGGAAAGGAAAGAGCAATGTTATATCCGGAATTTTTGGAAGAGGGTTGTACGATTGGAGTGACGGCCTGTTCAGACGGTAATCAGGATCCGCTTGATTTTGTCCGTGTGGACAGCGCGAAGCTTCACCTTGAGGAGAGGGGATATCGGGTAGTTGAGACTCCGAATGTAAGGACGAGCAGATTGGGCCGCAGTTCTTCGGCGAGCGAGAGAGCCGGGCAGCTGAATTCCCTGCTGCTTCGGGATGACGTCAGGCTGATTATCATGGCAAAGGGGTGAGATTACCTGCCGGAGATGCTGCCGCTTCTGGATTTTGAGATGATAAAGCGGCATCCGAAGTGGATTCAGGGATATTCGGATCCGACCGGCCTTTTATTTTCCGTGACAACGAATTGTGATATAGCCACGGTATATGCGAGTAATTTCGGCGATTTCGGAATGGCTGAATGGCATAAATCAATTGAGGATAATGTCAGACTTCTGGAAGGGAAGGCTGTGACGCAGACAAGCTTCGAGCAGTATCAGGACGGCTTTGCGGTCAGAGAGACAGGGCTTGAGGGGTATGCGGTGAGCGAGCAGGTGAAATGGAAAAATCTGAACGGGGAGGAAAGGGTGTCCATTGAGGGACGGCTGCTTGGCGGCTGTCTGGACGTGCTGGTGAACCTGGTCGGAACCCGTTATGATAAGACGGCAGAGTTCGTGCGCCGTTACAGGGAGGATAAGATTCTCTGGTATCTTGAGAGCTTTAATCTGAACAGCGAGCAGCTGTACCTGGGGCTGTGGCAGCTGAAGGAGGCCGGATGGTTTGAGAATGCGGCAGGCTTTGTGTTCGGCAGGCCGTGCATGTATCGATCGGATATGGATCTTTCTTATGAAGAGGTAATCCGGGAAGCGCTTAAGGAGCTCGAAGTGCCGGTGATTTTAGACGCGGATATCGGGCATAAGCCGCCGAGAATGACGATTATCAACGGAGCCGTCGGCAGATTTGTCTGCGAGGGAGGAAGAGGCAGTCTGACTATGCGGTTCCTGCCTGAAACTTCACAGGGAGGGAATACAGATTCCATCGGTCTGCCGGATCTGGTAGCGGAACAGATGGCGCGGGAGATTACCGAAGAGGCGAGGAGAGAAGAGGAGAGCGGGGAAGAGGAAGGCAGGAAGGAGCCGATGACAGAGAACAAAGCGGACGAGCCGATTCAGCTCGACCATATCGCCGCAGAGAAGAAGGAGAAAAAGACAAAAGGCACAGGGACGGGCAGAATCCGGCAGTATGCGTATTTATTCTGGTTCCCGGCGCTGTTTGTATATCTGGAGGCCGTGTTTCATCTGTTCAATTTTAAAAGTACGGATCATATTTTATTCCCCATTCTGTTCGCGGTTCCGTTTGGTCTGCTTGCGCAGTTGATAACGGGATTGTTTAAGGGACGCGCGAGACGGGCGGTGCTGTGGGTGATCTCTTCCGTCGTGGTTCTGATCTTTGCGGTACAGCATGTGTATTATTATATTTTCCGAACCTTCCTGGTGATGTATTCGGTCGGGGCGGTCGGAACGGACGTACTGGAATACTGGCGCCAGATTATAGACTCCATTCTTGCGAAGCTGCCGCAGATCCTTCTGATTGTGGTTCTGCCGCTGGCTGTCCTCGGGCTGTTGTGTCATTTCGGCTTCTTTGGACGCGCGAAGGGTGAGAAGGCAAAAAGGAACAGATGGTGGAAGTGGCAGGAGATTACAGTCGGCGCTGCCGCGGTTGCTCTGTATCTTGTCGTACTGTTAATGCTGCCGCTTGGCGGAAGGATTCTGTATTCTCCCTATGATCTGTATCATGAGAACTGGATGCAGGATATGGGAACCGAGAAGCTGGGATTATTAACCGCTTCGGCAGTAGATCTGAAGCTGACTCTGTTTGGAGGAGAGGAAATCTCCTTTGAGGAGCTGAGAGGACAGGCTGCAGTGACATCACCTACGCCCGTGCCCACAGAGCCTGCGTCGGATGAAGACGTAACGGGACAGGGAGGAGACCCTGCGGAGGTGACGCCTGCCGTAACGCCGACTCCAACCCCGACGCCGGTGGATCGTTCTCCGAATGTTCTCGAGATAGATTTCGCTGCGCTGGCAGAGACAGAAACGAACCCCGATATTCAGGCTTTGCATGAGTATTTCGCATCGGTTGCCCCGACCCGGAAAAATGAATATACCGGAATGTTTGAGGGCTATAATCTGATTATGCTGACTGCGGAGGGCTTCTCTCCGTGGGCGGTCGATGAAGAAGTGACGCCTACCCTGTATAAGCTGACGCATGAGGGATTCGTGTTCAATAATTTTTATACCGCGCTGTGGTGGACCAGTACCAGCGACGGAGAGTACGTGGCGTGTACGGGCCTGATTCCGTCCGGCAGCAACAGTATGAAGAAATCGGCGGAGCATTCTCTCCCGTTCTGTCTGGGATGGCAGTTCGGGCGTCTGGGATACCAGACAAAAGCATATCATAACCATACATATACTTATTACGGCAGAGACAAGACTCATCCGAATATGGGATATGACTATAAGGGAGTCGGAAACGGGCTTGAGGTGAAACAGACGTGGCCGGAGTCGGATCTGGAGATGATAGAGGTGACAGCGCCGGAGTATATCGGCGATGAGCCGTTCCATGTGTATTATATGACGGTGAGCGGCCATATGCAGTATACATTCCTTGGGAACAGCATGTCCACAAAGAACCGGGACGCGGTAGCGGATCTTCCGTATTCCGAAGAGGCGAAGGCTTATATTGCCTGCAACGTGGAGCTTGATCGCGCGCTCGAGAGACTGATAGAGCTCCTGACGGAGGCGGGAGTGGCGGATAAGACGGTAATTGCGCTGAGCTCGGATCATTATCCGTACGGACTGGAGAAGGATAAGATTGATGAACTGGCAGGACACGAGGTAGACGAGAATTTTGAGATCTATAAGAATCATTTTATTCTGTGGTCTGCCGGAATGGATGAGACAATTGTAATCGATAAGCCGTGTTCCAGTCTGGATATTCTTCCGACGCTTTCCAACCTGTTCGGCCTTCCGTATGATTCAAGGCTGTTAATGGGAAGGGATATTCTCTCTGATGCCGA
>DVNP01000185.1 GCA_018714285.1 Candidatus Caccomorpha excrementavium
GCGCTCTCCCTCTACCTCACAGACAGAAGTCAGCATCCCGCCGTTCATCCACAGATCCCAGCCGATCTCCCTGGGTTCATTAAACAGCCCGAACAATACATTCGGATGATTCTTATAGCGCTCCGCCAGATCCCTCCAGAACAGCAGGCTGTTCATATCCGGCATATCGCCGTAATCCAAAGTACCAATCGTTCCGCAATTACAGCCGTGCAGATCCAGGATGACGTATTTCTTTCTCTGAGCAATGGTATTCACGATCTCATCAACAAACTCATGATACATCAAGCCGTCTGGATCTCTTTCAGGCTGATCCTTCAGAAATCCGTACCATCCATTCGGAAGCAGCGGAAGCCTGATCAGATTAGCATTCCAGTTATCCAAGGCTTCGCAGATACTGGCCATCAGCCTCTCCGGAGTCGGATCCCATTCCAGGGAAGCTGCGTTCACTCCCGTCAGCAGCACGTCCCTTCCATATTCATCCAGCGTTCTGTTCCCTTCAATATGCAGCATCATGCTGCGGTTCTGTTCGATGTATAACTGATTCAGCATATTGTTATCCTCACTTTATTTCTATTCTCCGCACGGTATCTCGTACAAATGCGGCGCGCAATAGATTCCATTTTTCTTAAGTTGATATTCATAAGACCAGCGATCTCCTGTGGTTCTCCACGCGCAGGATCCCACCCAGTTATAACGGGGATCACAGTTATGGAGCTGTCCAAAGGTATTGTAACGATTTCCGAATACCGTAATTTCCAGTTCATGCTCTCCTTCCGGCAATACACCAAGCGAAAGCATATACGGAGCGAATGCGATTTTGCCCGCTTCCCTTCCGTCTATCCGGATTGACAACAGCGGCGCCCTGAAATGCTGCGCTTTCAGGATAACTTCCTTCCCTTTGCCGCATATCCGGCTGTGATAAGTCATGTTGCCGGCGTAGAATGGATATCCCTGCGTACAGATATCTCCGAAGAAAATCCGCTCCGGTTTCCTGCAGATTCTCTTATATCTTCCGAACACCTCTACCCCAAAGTCTCCAAGCAGATAGCATGCCTCGATATTGGAGTCCTCACTGTATGGGATCTTAAGAAGAATCTCATTCTCGCCTTCCTTCAGATTCGGGATTCGAAGCTTACGGATTGCTTCATCTACGAACCATCCGACGTCCTGTTTCGAGATCTCTTCTCCGTTCACATACACAGCTGCAGCCTCCGGGCTTTCCATCGCAAGCAGTGCCGGCGCAGAAATCCGGGAATGAATCCGGAACCGCAGGCTCAATATGCCCGCCGTCCTTCCCTTCTTCCCGGCCCTGGTCCACGGCTGCGCCCCGGCCTCTTCCTTCGGCGGATAACCGAACCTTCGTCTCAGGATATTGTCAAGCTTGAGGATATCCTCCTCCGGCTGCCATTCCTCCTCATCCATCCGATATTCCGCCATATCAAGCAGCACAACATTTTCTTCCTCAAAGTCAACCTGATAAGGCTGTTCTAAGTCGTAAGGCTTACAATCCGGCGTGATGTTCTGGTACGGCTTCCCGGCACTGTCCTGGCCCATTCCCTGTTCCTCCCCATTCTCATCCAGCTCCAGAAGGAGACTTGCATGAACCGGAAGCAGATAGGAGATTCTGGTCCACGCTTCCTCGCCCTTCTTTCGGATCTCCGCCTTGTATGGCTTTATGCTTCCGGATAAGGTATCCATCTCCTTGACCTTGTACTTGCCGCGGATGGATATCGTAACCGGCTCAACATAAGGATAATCCGTGCTGTTGACCATATCCTGGAATTCATGGCTGATATGCTCCGTGGCATGCGCTAAGAACAGATACCGGATACCATTTCCCGCTTTTCTGAGCTGATAGACCAGATTCTCGGTTCTGCTTCCATCCTTCGCGCGGACATCAACCTGACGGATATCCTCAAGTTCCTCAAGCAGCGCTGCCCTCTCGAACGGCATCTGTTTCACAGCACCGGGCCAATCTATCGGAGCCGCGCTTTCTCCGTCTACCAGATACGGCGCCCGTCCAAGAATCAACACCCGTCCACCCAGAGCCGCGAACTCCTTTAAGCAGCGGATGGTATTGCTTCTTAGAGTATGGCATCCTGGAAGAATCACCGTCTCATAGGCCATCTCGCCCATCACGAACAACGGCTTCCCATTCTCCATTCGTACCGCTTCCTTCGCCTGCTCCGCAAGCAGCGCCTCACTGATAAAGTCAAAGTCCAGCAGTCCGCCAAGCAGCCAGTTCGTAATATTCCGGTAATTCTCCTCCAGCTCATTCTGCTTCGCAAAGGTGAGCTCCTTAGGTCCGAAGACCACCCAGAACGACTCAATCGGATGAATCACGCCAATCGACGCGACCCCCTTCCCAGCCGTCATAGCCGTATTCACTCTCGCGAAATGATCCTCTATCAGGGGATACTCCTTATACCAGGGAGACTGATATTGAATGGAGGCGGGATAATCCCTCTTCGCCTCTCCCTTCATGGACATCCATGCCACATGATGCACTCTGACCGTGATTCCCATCGCTGCCTGCCAGTCGCCCTGCAGCTGATGCCCTCTGAAGTCAAAGTCCCAGTTCGTTACTCCGTACATTTCACTTAACGCGCCGCGCCTGCCATACTGCCTTGCCGTACTCTGCACCATCTTCGCCGTAGCGTAATCCCTCTGATCACACAGCACGTCATGCCCCGGAATATGAAAATGCATCAGGGAGCGCATAACCTCGGATACAGAAACCGTCTGCGATTTCAGCGTCTCCTCTCCCTTCATATGCCCGGTCATTGCAATACCATGAGCCGAACACCAGTCGGAAATCGTAGCGGCATACGCATTCACAAACCGGTCCGCCAGATGGTTATGATAGCAATACCTTGCCTTCGAAGGCTGCCCTTCCGGAAGCTCCCAGAGTATCTGCGGCAGAATCTCATAAAAATCCAGGCCGCAAGATTCCTTGTATGTCTCAGGGAAATCATCTGTGAACGGAAGGATCACTTTCCTTCTCTCCTCCGGGCTGTCCAGGCTGTCCATATGCATGAACTGCGGTTCGTCCGTGAAGATTGCCGGAATGCTGATACCGAATTCCTCCTGAAGCGCACTGGCGTACCGTTCGTGCGTTACCTCGACAAAGCGCTCAATCGCCTTTTTATCCAGGGTATTGACATAGGTCTGATTATTCCACCAGGAGCTTGTCTCATTCAGCTCCAGATATGCATACCAAAGCGCCCCTTCTGAACCCTTCCCATCAAATGCGTCCGGATCCTGTGATACCTCTGAAGATACCAGCTCACCGTTACGAAGCACAATCCGGTAAGCCCTTAAGAAGTATCCCCGCGGAATCTCTCCGGCACGAAGCTTCGCTTCAAAAGCCTCCCTAGAAGGCTCATATCCTTCCGAAAGCCTCTCCGGAACCAGGGCTAAGTATCTCTCCCGGTAAGCCGGATCCTTCGTAACATAGCCGCCGCCATAGCCGGATGCGTAGCGATCCTCATCATACAGCCAGCAAAGCATCTGATTCTTCTTCGCCAGATCCACGCACAGCCGTACCTGATCCAGGAACGTATCGCTTAAATATTCCGTACTCATTCCAGTACGGCTATGGATATGAAAGCCCCCCATTCCCATTTCTTTAAAATATCCGATCTGTTTACGGATCGCATCATCCGTTATGACACAGTTCCATGCCCAGAACGGAGCGCCCCGGTAAATCGCCGGGGGATTCTGGAATAACTCCCCGGAGACGGGTTCCATATTCTCCTTCTGTTCTTTTACCATTTCTGCGTTCATCATTTTCCAGTTCTTTTTAAGAATTCCTCCATAATCTTAACACTTGCGCTCGTTCCGATTCTCTCCGCGCCCGCCTCAATCATGGCATAGGCGGTGTCCAGATCCCGGATGCCTCCAGCTGCCTTCACCTTCACAGCATCGCCAACCTCAGCCTTCATCAGCTTAACATCCTCAAGCGTCGCCCCGCCTGTTCCGAATCCAGTTGAAGTCTTAATGAACGTAGGCTTAACCTTGCAGGCAATCTCGCACAGCTGCTTCTTCTCATCATCTGTCAAGTAGCAGTTCTCAAAGATAACCTTCGAGATAATATCCTTTTCCTTACAGATCGAGACAATCTGTCTCATCTCATCTTCTACATAAGCAAGATTTCCGTTCTTTAACTGAACCAGGTTCACCACATAATCAATCTCATCCGCGCCCTCCGCGATTGCCTGCTTTGTCTCAAAGACCTTGCAGCCAATGGTGGTCTGTCCCAGAGGGAAGCTGATTGCCGCGCCAACATGAACCCCAGTTCCCTTCAGATATTCCTTGCACAGTGCAACCGGGAAGGAGTTAATCGCAACCATTGCGAACTGATACCTTGCCGCCTCCTCGCACAGCTTCTTAAAGTCCTCATCCTTCACATACGCCTTCAGCAGGGTATGATCCATATAACCTGCCAGTTTCTTTGCTGTCATCTCCTGAATTACGCTCATGATATCCTCCTGATTATTCAAATACTACCGCTTCCATTCCCATAATCGAAGCGCAAATCTTCATTTCCTCTACATAGTCGCCATACACCCCATGAATGTGGTTGCACGGATAAGACGCAAGAAAACGATCCGCGCTGACCTTCAGCTTCGCGAACGCCGCAGGCCAGGCCGGAGTCGTCGTGCTGCCCATGGCAAGCATCTCTTCTCTGGAATAATTCACGAATTCGGCCGGTACAATCGTCATATAGTAACGTCCGTTCTTGCGCGCCAGCCTTGCCAACGTTACCTTGCCCGCCTTCGCGAAATGATGAACGCTCGCGCCGCCCGCCGGATAATAATGTGTCTCCGGATAGAAGGTCACATTCTTAAGATTCTCCTCCGGGATATCCGACGCCCCGGCAAAGTAGGTAGCATGAGTTCCGGAATTGGAGAAATACCACACATCTCTCTCCTTATCATAATGGCGAACATCCGCGAACAGCACCGGCTTGCCCGTAATCATCTTAAAAAGCTGCATCGTCAGAGCACCATCCATATCAGACTCCGTCGCCGCGACAATCGGCTCATGCGGCCCGTCCCAGTCATAAGGATCGTTTAAGAACGCCTCCGCGATATCCATCGTTACATAACGATCGGTCAGATCTCCATGTGCCTTGATTCCGATAAAATCGAGCTTTCTCTTCTCAATAATCGAGCGAAGCCCATAATAAGAGCGAATCTGGGTCTTAAGCTTCTCGGGCGTCAGTCCCGCGCCGTCATATTCAATCCGTCCGACTCTTGCCTCCAGCCATGCGAACGCAGCGTCCACCTTCTCCTGTGGGGCAAGCTCCCCGGCTCTGATAATATCATCCTGTTCCACATTCTCAATATCAATTCCGAATTCCCTCTGCCACTGCTCCGCGCTGGCTACCGCCGTATACATTCCCATCGGCCTGCCTCCGAAATTACCGAAGGTCATTCCGCGCAGCCTGCAAACTGCAGCGGCTGCCTTTAAGAAGGCAACCATACGGGAGAACACCTGCGGATCCTTTACCGATCCCCACAGCCTGTGGCACGGGATTCCAAGCTGATCCAGGGTTCCTGCCGCCGCCAGCATCCCGACCATGCCGCACTCCGAAGGATGCAGATTACAGAATAACAGATACGGACCCGGCGCGAAATTCTGAGCAACTGCCGTATACTGGGGATAGCACCAGATTGCATAATTAAAAATCGTAAGCTCCGCACCCGCTTCCTTAATCCGAATCGCCTCTTCCTTCGCTACGGTATTCGAATTCACGGCGCGCAAGCCCTCAATCACCTCGAAACTGCCTTCCGCCTCAAGAGCCTCTGCAATATCCTTCTGATAGGAAAGGAGCATATCCTTATATTCTTCATGAAGATATTCCCTTCCATCCGACATTGTAATGATTCCGACCTTAATCTTCTTCATATTCTTCTCTCCATTTTCTATCTTATTTCAGCCGTTCCCTCATAAACAAAAGCGCTTCCCTGGCCATCTCATCCATTCCGGCTTCATCCGCACCGCCGCTTAAATCTCTGTATACCCGGATATCGCTTCCGACCTGGCCGCCCGGCTTTACAAACGGTTCCATCACAACTCTGCCCTGATAAGAAATCTCATGCAGCGCCGCTGTAATCTCGTCCCATGCCATATGCCCCCGTCCTGGAACCTTACGGTTGCACTCACCGATATGAAAATGTCCGAGTCTATCTCCCGCAGTCAGGATCGCATCCCGGAAGGTATCCTCTTCTATATTCATATGAAACGTATCCAAAAGCAACTTAACCCTTTCACTTCCTGTCTCCTCTGCAAACGCTTTTCCTTCTGCTGCCGTATTCAGAATGCATTGTTCAAAACGGTTCACAATTTCCAGGCAGTAATCAATTCCATACTCTTCCGCCTTCTTCGATATCTCTTTTACCGACTCAAGCGCCCTTTCTCTGGCCGCAAGCTTATCCTCATAAGACGGCGCCCCCTTCATCGGCCAGCAAGCATACAGAATACCGCCCATCATGTTTCCCTTCATTCTATATACGGTATCCAGCAGCCTGCCTACATACTCAATTCCGGCTCTTCTGGTTGCGTTATCCGCGCTTGAAACATCATAGGCAGGCGGTAATCCGATGCAATATGTCAGATCCAGCCCTTCTTCTCTCGCAAGCTCCGCCAGCTTAAGCTGCCGGTCTGCTCCCATCTTCTCCAGCGCCCCCACCTCAAGCTCCAAGGTATCAAACCCAAGCCTCTTGACCTTGCGGATATAAGAAGCATAATCCGCTGTCCAGTTTCTCTCCCAGAACGCAAAATAAATTCCTATCTTGTTCACTGTCTGCACCTTCCTCTCTTGTTGGCATTTTGTTACAGATGCACGATCCTGTTATATAAAAAATAACATTTTTACAGCATTATTTCTTGCGTTTGCTTCACATAAAACTTCGTTTTTTTAACATCAAGTGAAAATCACGCAAAAAATGCGATTTTTTACGCTGTTATTGTCCATAACAACAGCAAATAAAAGAAATTGAAAGATTGTTTCATTTCGTATTCAAGCGATTGCAATGAATTTTTTCATTTGCTAAAACACTTTGTGATCCTCATTCGAAAATTTATCACAGCAAATTAACTAAAAATTTTTCTTTTTTTCTTGCTTTTTTATAAAAATAACTTTAAAATCCAGATAAAACGTCTAGAAGACGTAAAAAAAAATATGGAACAGTAAAAAATACGAAAATACCAAAATAATAATTTTGAAAATTTAACCAGAGCATTTATAAAAAGTGCGGGCAAAGGTAATCCATTTCTATAATCTTTTAACTTTTTTACATAAAAAAAGCTGCCGCAAGTGGCGTTGATGTCCGCAGGATGTCACACCCATACGAAGCCTTTCTTCTGCAGCAGCCTCTTTTAATTTTCTACATCTCTTTTTCTCTACTTTCCTCCACACACCTTCACCACAATCTCCAGATCTTCCAATGCCTGCACCATCTTCGGATCCACGCCCTTGTCAGTAATTACGACGTCTATGGATTGAATCGGCGCCACCTGGCAGAAGCTGTTCGTCCCGATTTTACTGGAATCACACAATACAATGACCTGAGACGCAATCGCCATCATATTCTTCTTGATTTCCGCATGATTCAGATCCGGTGTGCTGAGTCCAAGCTCCGGCGTCAGACCGTTTGTCGCCATGAAGCATTTGTCAATCCGAATTCCTTTCATCCCCGCAATTGCCATGGGCCCTATGGTACAATGGAATCCTCTCCTTAAGATCCCACCGAGAAACACGACTGTAGCGTCACTCTGGGCTTCCAGGGTGGAGGCAATCTCCAGATCATTTGTTACGATTGTCAACTTTCTCTTCTTCATAATTGCCTGAACAAAGGCCATCGTCGTTGTTCCGGTATCTACGCCGATAATATCCCCGTCCTGTACCATTTCCGCCGCGGCATGGCCAATCAGCTGCTTCTCCGCTTTGTTCAGCTCTATCTTCTGATCGGTATTCTTCTCCTGTCCGGTCTTGGTGTTCATAATCGCACCGCCGTGAGTCCTGACCAGAAGTCCCCTGCTCTCCATCTCATTCAAGTCACTTCTTATCGTTGCAGGTGACACGGAAAAGCATTCACATAAATAAGGTACCATGACCTTATGTTCCTTCTTCAGGAGCTTTAATATCTGCTCCTGACGCTCCTGAAGGAATAAATGCCCGCTTTCGATTTTCTGCATTCCTACCTCTCAATCTGCCGCGCTTCCCCACGGCTTTTCTGTTATTCGATATCTAATCCGTTCCTGCAATTCTTTAGAAGTCTGGAATACTGCCCGGTCTTGTTCTGATATCCCGCAAATTGCCGCGCGTCCGGCTGATAACTTCCGTGGATCCGGATATGCCTTCCTGATTCCAGAAGATCCGGATAAAGCCCTGCCGCATATCCTGCCAGAACCGCCAGCCCATAGGTGCCTGCTTCTTCAATCTGCAGCGTATGGTAAGGGATTCCCAGCACATCCGCCTTGATCTGATTAAATAGATCGCACTTCGTACCGCCTCCCACGCCATAGATGCCGTCAGGCCGCAGATCCGGCTCCCGCTCCTTTAATATGCCGAAGTATTCGTTGTACTCCAGCGCGATACTTTCCAGAACCGCACGATAGAGGTGTCCGGCTGTATGGCTCCAGGAAAGACCGGTGAAGCCGCCGCGTACATTCGGTTCATTCGGACAGGTTCTTCCTGAGAAATGAGGGATGAAGAACAGATCCGATATCTCCCCCGCCGCCTTGCTCGCCATCTCTTCCATCTCATCGTAGCTTTTATCCGCAATCTGGCGCATCCAGCGGACGCACAGCCCTCCGCCGCTTAAGTATGCATGCGGAATATAAAGACGATCTACCACTGATCGCGCGGCAAGAATGGTCTTATGCTCCTCGTCCGGATTGAACTGACAGGTACTGACAGAGAAGATGGAGGCGGTTCCCGCCACATCATAGATCATCCCGGGTCTTATGACTCCGGCCCCGAAGGAGGAAGCGGCGGAATCTCCGCATCCGGCGGCTACCAGGGTACCCTCCTTCAGGCCGGTCAGCTTTGCCGCCTCTGCGGTAATCGTTCCGATCCTTTCATAGGGCGCCGCAATTCGAGGCATCTTATCCGGCTCAATATCAAAGCTCCGGAGCAGTCCAGGATCCCAGCAAAGTCCCCTGTTATCCGCAAATCCGGTAAAATGAAGATGGGTATAATCGATGTATGCGTCTTCCGCCCTCAGGCCGCACAGCTTGCCTGCCGCATAGACCCCGGGCATGATAAACTTCGCCGCCCGGCGGTACACGTCGGGACGTTCATGCTTCCACCAAAGGATCCTAGGGCCATGTACATATGTAACCTGTCCGCCGGTCTTACGGATAATCTCATTCTCCGCCGTATCCTTCATCAGACCGATGTACTTCCCACATCTGGTATCCAGCCAGGAGTCATATGGCGTAACAGCGTTCCAGTCCTCGTCAATCGCCATAACGCCGGCCATCTGAGCCGCGATCGCGATTCCGGCAACTGATTCGCCCGCATTCGGCGACTTCGCAAGCAGCTCCCGGATCGTATGGATGACCGATCCGTACAGTTCCTCCGGATCCTGCTCAATCTCTCCATTCGGCCCGGTAAGCAGTCTGCATTCTTCAAAGGCATGGCAGACGGCCTTCCCGTCCTCCTGATACAGGGAAGCTTTCGTTCCCTGCGTCCCCATGTCAATTCCTATCAGATATTGCATCCCACCAGACCTCCTACATACAGATTACATTTTTAAGCCCGTCTGCCTTCTGTGCCAGCTCAAACCCTGTCATGATATCCTGCAGGGGCATCCTCCTAGAGATCAGCTTCTTCACATCCAGAATTCCAGTTGCGATGAAACGAAGCGTATTCCGGTACTGTGTCAGGCTCGCCCTTGTTGTCCCTGTCACGATCAGCTGTTTATAATGGATTAGATTGGTATCGAGTGCCACTTTCTGTTTGTCTGCAGGGATTCCTCCAAAGAAATTGACTCTTCCATTGACTGCTGTAATCTCCAGCGCAGTCTGCTGTGCCGCCGGCGAAGGGCAGGCCGTAATGCAGACATTCACACCTTCTCCCGCTGTCGCTTCCATGATAGTCTCTTTTAGATGATCCTCAATGGTGATAAAGTCCGGATCTATCATCCGGCAAATCTGGAGACGTTCCGAGGACAGATCGTGAATAAAGACCGGAGCCGCCCCCGCCATCTTCGCAAGCATGGCGTGCATGATTCCTATCGGGCCTGCACCTATCACCAGAACACTCTCGCCTGGACGAATCGCGCACCGTTCAAATCCATTGCATACGCAGGAGAGCGCCTCGTTGATCGCAGCCTCTTCAAACGATACCCGCTCATCCAGAACACAGACATTCCCGCCTGATACGGCAGCAGCCGGAATCGCCACATATTCCGCGAACGCCCCGTCCAGATTAATGCCAAGTGCGCGGTAGGTATGGCAGAGATGCCCGTTGCCCGCTACGCAATAAGAGCAGATTCCACATCCCATATTCGGGGCAACTGCGACCCTTTGCCCTACCTGATAACCGGCCACCCCATCTGCAATCTCTTCAATAACCCCGCTGAATTCATGGCCAAGAATTCTCGGAGTCTCCTCTGTAATTCCCTTGTATCCGTTACGATACATTCTGACATCAGTTCCGCAGATCGCCGCCGCTTTTACTTTAATCAGGATCTCTCCACGCCCAATTGCGGGCTTAGCGACCTCTTCCAGCCTGATATCTTCCTTCCCATACATTCTAGCCGCAAGCATTCGATATCCTCCTATTATTATAGTACAATTACTTCTTTTCTTGCAATAGATAAATTCCCGGCATTGACAATTTTAACTGCCATTCTTCCATCATATCCTGTCACAAGAGGTTCTGTATCGTTCAGGACACAATCCGCGAACGCCTTATCCTCCTCCAGGTAAGCGTCCTTAAACAGGAATCGCCAGCTATTTGTGAATTCATCATAACGCTTCATGTTGTCGGTACATACCTGAATCGGCCTCTCCTGTGTCCTGCCAAGGAAGATGCACCCCTTCGTACCAAGAATCTCCACTCTCGCATCATATCCATACTTCACGCCCTGCGCTCCGTCGATCATTCCCTGCATGCCATTTTTAAAGCCTGCAACCAGAACCACATTATCATAGAAATCCGGATAGTCCTTCTTCGCGTCCGGGCAGCGGTAATTCCCTCCAATTGCATACAGGAACGCATATTCGCTTCCGGTAAACCACCGGAGCGTATCAATATCATGGCTATTGACCTCGGCAAGCGGGCCGTTGCTCTTACTGATATCATACATCCAGGGCTTCGGAGTGCTAGGCCCCCTCGTGTTAGAACGAACCATGACGACGTCTCCGATATCGCCGCTTTCTACGATCCTCTTCGCTTCTACAAAGGAAGTATCGAACCTGCGCATGAATGCGACCTGGAGCTTAACCTTATGCTTTTTCGCCGCTTCCTCCATAAGAATACATTCCTCTTCTGTCATCGCCATCGGCTTCTCACACAGGATATGCTTTCCTGCCGCTGCTGCCGCAAGAGCAATTTCACAATGATACTTCGTAGGAGTTACGATGACAACCGCATCAATCTCCGGATTCGCAAGAGCGTCCTTATAATCCGCATAACTCGTTTCAATTCCAAGGGTCGAACACGCTTCAGCCCGCGCCGCGTCAGAAGGTTCCACAACCGCCGCCAGATAGGCGTTCGGAACCTGTGCCCTGAAGTTCACGGCATGAATCATTCCGGCGCGCCCGGCGCCTATCAGACATACGCCAAGCTTTCCGTTTTTCATACACATTTCCTCACTTTCGCTTTCATTTCTCAGTCATTTCATATAAACGATGTATCGTTTACTTTCATTTATTATTATATCATTTCCTTTGTTATTGTCAAGAAGGGAACGTCAGCTTCTTTCCTCTTCCCGGTTCTCTTCTGACAGGACGATCTGGCCCGGGCAGGCATGTAACCTGACACGGTTTTCCCGGATGCCGGCTTCCTTTAAGAGCTCTTCCGGAATCTGAACCCTCCCGTGCTTGTCAAGAACAGCCAGCTCTTCCTGAGCCTCCAACGCCTCCTCCTGCCACTGGCTGATTCGTTCCATGCCGCCTTCCGTCATCAGCGCACTCTTTCGGATGCTTTCGCTGCTGACCCTTCCGTCCCGGATCCGTATCACTCTGGGAAGCATTGCCGCCAGGCTATTATCGTGAGTAACAATTACAATGGTCATCTTCAGTTCTCTGTTCAGCCGGAAGAACACATCTAACAACTCTCTCGACGTCCGTTTATCCACCGAGCCTGTCGGTTCGTCCGCCAGGAGGAGCTTCGGCTGGTTCGCAAGCGCAATCGCGATCGCAACTCTTTGCTGTTCTCCTCCAGAGAGGCCTGTCAGACGCCTGTCCTTCTTCTGAAGCATTCCTGTCAGCTCCAGCAGCTCCAGCGCGCGCTCCCTGCTTTTATGTGACTGCCGTCCTTTTTTCTCTCCCTTGGCAAGCATCAGGGGAACTTCGACATTCTCTAACGCCGTAAGATAGGGGAAGAGATTCCTCGCATTATTCTGCCACACAAATCCAACCGTATGCTTCTTGTACTCCACCAGCTCCCGATCCCCCATCTGAAACAAATCATGCCCATCTACCATCAGCCGCCCGGCAGAAGGCCGATCCAACGCACCAAGCATGTTTAGGAACGTCGATTTGCCGCTCCCGCTGCTTCCCACAACTGCTGTAAGACCTCCCTCCTCGATGGATAAATCCAGGCCGGAAAGTGCAAGGACCTCTACATCCTTTGTCTTATATATTTTGACCAGATTCTCACACAAGATCATCTCACTCATGAACCAGCTCACCATCCTCAATTTCATAGACTATATTTCCAAGCTCCATGATCGCTGTA
>DVNP01000186.1 GCA_018714285.1 Candidatus Caccomorpha excrementavium
CGGCTGAGAAGGAGACTTTTATCAGAGGAGTTCGCTTTTCGACAGGAATGGCATGTCACCGACTGAGAGCATGCCTTGGGCGATAGTCTGATAACGGAACACTCCGGAGCCCGCCGCCCGAAGCCATCTGCCGCGGCAGAGGAGGTAGGCCGGCGCGTGGGCACACGTTACGTGCAGGAAAGAGAGGGAAGCCTTACGGCTTTCAATGCGGGTGGCACCGCGGGAATAAGAATTGATCCCGTCCCGGAACCAGAATTCGTCTGATATGGACGAAGTCCGGTTCCGGGATTTTTTTGCGTAAATCCTTCGGAACTGGAGAGCATGCGTTTTAAGAAGGAGGAGACAGGAATGGAATATGTGACAGGAATCAGGGAAACAAAAGAGAAGGAGCTGGATGAGCTTATGTCGGGCGCCCTGTCCGGGCAGGAGGTCAGCGTGAAGGGAGCCGTACATGTAATCCGGGATATGGGAGAAATCTCGTTCGTTATCTTAAGGAAGAGCAGAGGAACGCTCCAGTGCCTGTTTAAGAAAGAGCGTTTTTCGGAAATCCGGATGCATGAGGGAATGACGGTGAGAGTTACCGGTATTCTGAATCCGGAATCCAGGGCTCCGGGCGGCTTTGAACTTGAAGCAACGGAAGCAGAGATTTTGTCCGCTCCGGCGCCTGATACGGCTATGCCTCTGCCAATCGGCAAATGGAAGATGAACACCTCGCTTGAGACCAGACTCTCCCTTCGGCCGATTTCTCTGCGCAACCTCAGGGAACGCGCGGTTTTCAAGATTCAGGAGGGGATTGTAAGAGGCTTTCGGGACTTTTTGTATCAGGAACATTTTACCGAGATCAGAACTCCGAAAATTGTGGCCGGCAACGCAGAGGGCGGGGCGAATGTATTTCGTCTTGAATATTTCGGGAAGAAGGCGTTTTTGGCGCAGAGCCCTCAATTTTATAAGCAGATGATGGTCGGTGTCTATGACAGGGTGTTCGAGACCGGGCCGGTCTTTCGGGCGGAGAAGCATAATACGGTCAGACATCTGAACGAATATACGAGCCTGGACTTTGAGATGGGCTATATCGAAAGCTTTCGGGATATTATGGACATGGAAGCCGCCATGCTTCAGTATGTCCTTGAGTTCTTAAAGAGGGAGTACGCGAAGGAGCTTTCCATGCTGTCTGTTTCGCTTCCCAGCGCTTCCAGAATTCCTTCTGTCCGGTTCGATGAGGCAAAGCGCCTGGTTTCGGAGAAGTATAACCGGAACATCCGCAGCCCTTATGATCTTGAGCCGGAGGAAGAGATGCTGATTGGACGGTATTTTAAGGAGGAATATGACAGTGATTTTGTATTCGTGACGCATTATCCGTCCAGGAAGCGGCCGTTCTATGCAATGGATGACCCGGAGGATAAGCGATATACGTTAAGCTTTGACCTTCTGCTTGGCGGCCTGGAAATCACGACAGGCGGACAGAGAATCCATTCCTATGAGGAGCAGGTGAAGAAGATGAAAGACAGGGGCATGGATCCTGCCGAATTCGAGGATTATCTTATGATACACAAATACGGAATGCCGCCGCACGGAGGGCTTGGAATCGGACTGGAGCGGCTTACCATGAAGCTGCTTGGCGAGGGGAACGTAAGAGAGACCGCGATGTTCCCAAGGGATGTAACCAGGCTTGAGCCATAAAAGCGCCGGAATACAGAAAGGAGAGGCCATGATGATATCGGAGGATACCATTGAATATGTAGCGGCATTAGCCAAATTGAAGCTGGAGGAAGATCAGAAGGAGAAGACAATCGAGGATCTGAACCGGATCCTTACCTATATTGATACCATGAATGAGCTTGATACAGACGGGATTGAACCGATGTCCCATGCATTCGAGCTTAAGAATGTATTCAGAGAGGATGTCGTAACCAATGAAGAGGATACGGAGGCGCTGCTTGCGAACGCGCCGGTGAAGAAGGACGGCTGCTTTGTTGTGCCGAAGACGGTGGAGACATAACCGAAGGAGCGGGAATGGAGGTCATTATGGAAATAACAAAATGGAGCGCAAGAGAGCTTTCCGATAAAATTAAGGCAGGGGACATATCCGTATCCGAAGCGGTGGAAGCGCAGCTTGCGCAGATTGAAAAGAAGGACGCGGCATACAACTGTTATACCAGGGTTCTGCCCGAAGAAGCAAGGAAAAGGGCAAAGGAGGTACAAAGGAGGATTGATTCCGGCGAACTGGAGAATTCTCCGCTTGCCGGCGTTCCGATTGCAATTAAGGACAATATCTGCACCAAAGGAATTCTTACGACTTGTTCCTCCCGGATGCTGAAGGATTTTAAGCCGCCTTATGACGCAGCGGTGATAGAGCGGCTGAACGCGGCGGGGGCTGTTATAATCGGGAAGCTGAATATGGATGAATTCGCAATGGGAAGTACAACGGAGACTTCATGGTTCGGCCCGACGAAGAATCCGTGGGATATTACCAGAGTACCCGGCGGATCCTCCGGCGGGGCGGCGGCAGCCGTAGCCGCGGGGGAGGCCTTCCTGGCCTTAGGCTCGGATACGGGCGGCTCAATCCGGCAGCCGTCTTCCTTTTGCGGTGTTACGGGAATCAAGCCGACCTATGGAACGGTGTCCCGTTACGGATTGATTGCATATGCCTCATCGCTGGATCAGATAGGCCCGATTGCAAGAACGGCAGAGGACTGCGCGGCGGCGCTGGATGTCATATCCGGAGCGGATAAAAGAGATTCCACCTGTATCTCTCAGGAAAGCTATGCGTACTCAGAGGCGCTGACACAGGATATTAAAGGAATGCGGATTGGAATTCCGTCCGGGTACCTTGGAGAGGGACTGGACAGGGAAGTAGAGCAGGGGATCTTAAAGGCGGCGGATGTGCTTGCCTCGCTTGGAGCGGTTGTGGAGGAATTCGATCTGAAGGCGGTGGATTACGCCATTCCGGCATATTATGTCATAGCAAGTGCGGAGGCCAGCTCGAATCTGTCCCGGTACGACGGCGTCAAGTACGGATGGCGTATTCCGGAATACGAGGATCTGCAGGATGTGTATCTCGGGACCAGAAGCAAGGGATTCGGAAGTGAGGTGAAGCGCAGGATGATGATTGGCGCATTCGTATTAAGCTCGGGCTATTATGATGCCTACTACAATAAGGCGCTGAAGGTGAAGGCGCTCATCAAGCAGGGATTTGATGAGGCGTTTAGGGCCTACGACTGTATCCTCGGTCCTGCGGCGCCTACAACGGCGATGAAGCTTGGGGAAAGCTTGTCTGATCCGCTCAAAATGTATCTGGGGGATATCTATACCGTATCGGTCAACCTTGCGGGACTTCCGGGCATCAGTGTTCCTTGCGGGCTTGATAGCAGGGGACTTCCCATTGGAATGCAGCTGATCGGAAGAGCGTTCGGAGAGAAGGATATTCTGCGCGCCGCGTATGCATATGAACGGACTAGAGAATACATGTTTGCTCCGTGTACAGAGTAGGAGGCAGGTAAGATGAAAGTATATGAAACGGTAATCGGTCTTGAAGTTCATGTTGAGCTTGCGACAAAGACAAAAATATTCTGTGGCTGTTCCACGAAGTTTGGCGGCGCGCCGAATACGCATTGCTGCCCGGTCTGCACGGGTATGCCGGGAACCCTGCCCGTTCTGAATAAAAAGGTTGTGGAATACGCCATGGCTGCCGGCCTTGCGCTTGGCTGCAAAATTACGCAGAAGTGCAAATTTGATCGGAAGAATTACTTCTATCCGGATCTTCCGAAGGCCTATCAGGTGTCCCAGCTGTATCTTCCGATCTGCCGTGACGGCGGAATTGAGATCGAGACGCCTGCCGGGAAAAAGAGGATCGGAATCCATGAGATTCATATGGAAGAGGACGCGGGCAAGCTGGTCCATGATCCGTGGGAGGATGTCACGCTGGTGGATTATAACCGGTGCGGGGTTCCGCTGATCGAGATTGTAAGTGAGCCGGATATGCGTTCCGCGCAGGAGGTGATAGCGTATCTGGAGAAATTAAAGCTGATCCTGCAGTATCTGGGAGTCTCGGACTGTAAAATGCAGGAAGGATCGCTCCGCGCAGATATCAATCTTTCCGTGCGCGAGATGGGCGCCAAGGAGTTCGGAACCAGGACGGAGATGAAGAACATGAACTCCTTCAAGGCAATCGCGAGAGCGGTGGAGGGAGAGAGAAAACGCCAGATCGAGCTGCTCGAGGAGGGCAGAAAGGTCATACAGGAGACAAGGCGCTGGGATGATAACAAGGACATGAGCTTTGCCATGCGCTCTAAGGAGGATGCGCAGGACTACCGCTATTTTCCGGAGCCGGATCTGGTACCCGTTGAAATCAGCGACGAGTGGCTGGAAGAGATAAGAAGCAGGCAGCCGGAGCTTCGGGATGAAAAAATGGTTCGTTATGAGAAGGAATATGGCATCCCGGCCTACGACGCGGCGATTATTACGGAGTCGAAGCGAATGGCCGATCTGTTTGAGCAGGCGACACAGCTTTGCGGGAAGCCGAAGGAAGTGTCTAACTGGCTGATGGTAGAGACTATGCGTCTGATGAAGGAGACACAGACGGAACCGGAGGATCTTACAGTATCGCCAAAGAAGCTTGCGGCGCTGATTCTGCTTGTGGAAAAAGGCACGATTAACCGGACCGTAGCCAAGAAGGTATATGAAAAAATATTTCTTGAGGATGTGGATCCGGAGGAATATGTCACACAGAACGGCCTTGGAATGGTTCAGGACGACAGCCTTTTAAGAAGCACGGCGGAAGCCGTTCTTGCGGATAATCCGCAGTCCGTTGCCGATTATAAAGGTGGAAAGGTCAAGGCGATGGGATATCTTGTCGGACAGACGATGCGCGCAATGAAAGGGAAAGCCGATCCGGCCAGGGTAAACGAAATCATTCAGGCGCTGCTTTCAAAGCAGTGATAAAAAAGGGAAAACAACGGGCGTCACGCTTTCTGTATCCGCATGCCGTCACGAAAAAGCACCTTCCACGGGGCGGTGTGCTGCGGCGGGAAGGCGCTTTTTGCGTGAGGATTACGGGACGGGGCAGGCGGGCGAATCGGGCGGGCTCATGGGACTGTAATTAATGCCTACCCGGATATCCTGATTATAATTGCCGAAGCCGGAGCCGAAGATAGTGAGTCCGCCGACATGCCGGGCGGTTTCAGGAACGGCGAACTTCAGCTTAAGCTGGCTGGTATAATCCAGATTCATTCCCTGAAGCGATACATCGGAAATTTTAACCCCATCAATATAGGTTCCCTGTCCGTTAATCACGATCAGCTTGAGAAGGCCGTACTGATTCCAGTTGGAAAACCACCAGGCGGGGTTAAAGATGCCGCGTACATCGCCGAAATCTCCGGGACTTGTCCAGCAGCCGAGACAGATGTCATTCAGGTAAAAATGAATATCCGACGGCCAGAAATTGTTGGTGCCGGGCGCTTCGGAGCCTAGTTCCGCAGAGATGGTAATCTGGTCAATCTTGCTGAAGGTCGGGATAAAGTTCGGGATGATATATTCTACATAACCTTTGGTAAACCAGAGAATATCCGCTTTTATACGATCCGGATGGGCAAAATATCTGGGATTGTCTACCTCTCCGATCAGCGCGTCCACAGCCGCAAGACCACAGGTGGGAAATACATAATAATCACAGTACTGACCGACCTTGATATCCGTCTCATAGAGACTGTGGGATGCATACATAGTATCAACATCTATCAGAATCTTATCAAGATGTACGCTGCAGCGCTTCTCGTTCCCGTGTCCGGAGGATTCGCTGGAAATGGTGACAATGCCGCAGTCCTCCAGCTTCTTAATATGGCTCGTCAGCGCTCCGTTCGTTATATTCAGACTGGAAGCCAGCTCGTTCATATTCATTCCCTGGTTGGCCAGCAGTGTTTTAATAATTGTGACGCGAATCTCCGACCCCAAAGCCTTAAAAAGCTCGAGACCGTCATCCAGTGATTTTATATGCAGCATAGAATAATCCTTTCGTATCAGGTTTGGAATGGTCTTTATTATTTTATTATAAAGTGGACAACATGGAAAATCAAGTATTATCACAGAACTTCATCAAAAGATACCTTCCGTATGGCGATGCTGCAGAACATGAAGATATAAAATAATTTAAATGTGTCCGGAGTGAATGTCAGTTGTATAAATCATGAATTTCTGTTAAGATTAAAAAAAACGAAAGGAAGAGGAAGTGTTATTATGAATACAGAATGGTCTCTTGAATGCTTGTATCAAGGCTATGATGATCCGGAGTTTGAGAAAGATATGAACCGTCTTCAGGAACTGGCCTGCCAAATTAAGGATTCGTCTTCCGGGCTGTCCGGACAGAGCGCAGGGGATATGGTGCCCTATCTGCTCGGCCTGCTGGAGGATTATTACGAAACGATGTCCGGGCTGGATATCTATGTCAGTCTGCGTTCTTCGACCAATACGGCCGACAAGGAGACAAAGGCATGGGAAGAGAGGATTATGCAGATTAACAGCAGTATTTCCGGAGCTCTGGCGGGCATTGAGAGATATTTTGCCGGGGTTCAGAATCTGGAGCTCATTGAGCCTGGCTCTCCGCTTGTAAAAGAATATGATTTTTACCTGCGTGAGAAAAAACGGGAGGCCGCTCATATGCTCAGTAATGAGGCGGAAGAGATTATCTCCAGAATGAATCTTTCCGGCGGGGCGGCATGGGGGAATCTTCAGGAGTATCTGACATCTACGGCGGCAGCGGATTACAGGGGGCAGAAGCTGACGCTGTCCGAAGTGAGAAATCTGGCATACAGCAGCGATGCCGAGGTGAGAAAGGACGCCTATCAGGCGGAGCTTGCCTGCTATGAGCCAATCAGGGATTCCGTCGCGTTCGCGATGAATTATCTTAAGTCTCAGGTTAATACGGTGACAAACCTGCGCGGATATGCTTCCGCCCTTGACATGACGCTGGAGAAATCCAGAATGAAGAGAGAGACGCTGGATTCGATGCTTGGCGCGATGAAGGAATACCTGCCGAGGTTTCATGAATATCTGAAGGCAAAGGCATCGTATCTCGGACATAAGAACGGACTGCCGTGGTACGATTTATTCGCGCCGATCGGGAAGTGCGAGAGAACCTACAGCCTTTCTGAGGCGAAGGACTATCTGATCAGCCACTTCAAAGGATTTGCCCCGGATATGGCCGATATGATTCAAAGAGCGTTCGACGAGGAGTGGATCGATTTCTATCCGCGCGCCGGCAAGGTGGGAGGAGCATTCTGCTGTAATATTACAACCAGAAAGCAGAGCCGGATTCTGACGAATTATGACGGAACACTCAGCGATATCGTTACGCTGGCTCATGAGCTGGGACACGCTTACCACGGCCAGCAGATAGAGAATCACAGAATCCTGAATACTGACTATACCATGCCGGTAGCGGAGACGGCGTCTACCTTCAATGAGATTGTTATTATGAATGCCGCAATCAGAGAGGCAGAGGGAGAAGAGAAGCTGGCATTAATCGAGAGCAGGCTGCAGGATACGACGCAGATTATCTGCGATATTTATTCCAGGTTCCTGCTTGAACAGGCGGTCTTCGACGGAAGGAAGGAGAAGTTCTTCTTCGCGGACGATTTATGCAAGGTTATGCTTGATGCGCAGAAAGAAGCGTATGGCGATGGACTGGATCCGGATGTGCTGCATCCTTATATGTGGATCTGCAAGAGTCATTATTACAGTTCGTCTTTAAGCTATTATAATTTCCCGTATGCATTCGGAGGACTGTTCGCAAGAGGACTGTATGCGCAGTACGAAAAAGAGGGAGAGGCTTTCCTTCCGAAATACAGGGCCCTGCTTCATGCAACGACTGTCAGCACGGTTGAGGAGGTTGCCGCCATGGCGGGAATTGACCTGACGAAGCCGGACTTCTGGCGGGAAAGCCTTGCGTCGATCGGAAAAGAGATTGATCAGTTCATGGAACTGGCTGGACGATAATTCAAAATGTCGGAAATTGCAAGCGAAATAATTTCGATATTATTGAAAAATCAATTGACATCCGCCCTGATTATGCTATAATTAAAGCTGATTTAATAATTTTGTCAAAACAGCCGTATCATAAGAGAAGTACAGGGCTGTAATGACACAGATTATATTGTATAGTCAGGAAAGGGGAATGATTGAACATGAAGAAGTTCAAAGTATTTGCCGCGGTTCTGGCGCTTGCGTTCAGTATGGCGGGCGCAGTCAGCGCGTCGGCAGCTTCGCAGGGAATTACCGAGGAGGAGCAGCAGCTGTTGGACAAGTTCAAGGCTGGAATTGAAGTGAACGGGGAGATGGTAACGCCTCCGGCTTCTTATATTAACCAGGCTGAGAACGAACTGATGAGAACAGATGTGACCAGCGAAGAGATTGCCATTCTGAATGAGAGAATGGACGAGATCTATGCGATTATTCAGGAAGAGCAGCTGACAACTCCCGCTGAAGCAAGGCAGTCGGGACGGCTGAATGAAATGGTGGAGATCGGACAGGAAGCGGCGGCAGTGGTTGATTATACGCTGTCGTTCAATGCGAGCACAAGAGTGGTTACGGTAAAGAACGAGGCCGGAGAGGTTATTTTTGAGACGAAGAATGTTGTGAATCAGACAGGTTTTGATTTTACTGCGACATTTGTGACAATCGGCATTCTCGGAGCGTCGCTTGTTGCCGGCATTGCGGTTGCGGGCAGGAAGGGGCTTTTCGCGCGGGAGGCAGAGGTATAACGGAATGAAAAGCAAAAGCATTTCAAAATTACTGGCATATGTATATATGCCGGTAATTTTTTCTGTACTGGGATACGGGATCTTGCGGATTGCGCTGGCTCCCGTGGTTGATATGGCGGAAGCGGTAGGGAGTATGGTAATAGCGAGTGAGATTCCTGATTTTAATCCGGATCTGGTTGCCGCGTTTGATCCGGAAGCCGCGCAACGCCTTGCGGAAGAGAATCAGCGCAGAGCCGCCGAAGCGGCCAAAGCCGAAGAGGAATTCGATCCGAATGTGATTTCGGTTGATGATGTGGATTTCCCTGCTAACGGAACGTATTTCGCCCGGCTGACCTGTGAGAGAATCGGATTGGACGCCCCTCTTTACTGGGGGGATACGAACAAGATTCTGAAGAACGGAGCGGGACAGTTCATGGGAAGCTTCCTGCCGGGATTCGGAAGGCCGATTCTGATTTCCGCTCATAATACGACATATTTTAAGCCGCTTCAATATACGGAAGTCGGAGATATCATAACCTGTCAGACCAATTACGGAATCTATGAATATGAGGTGACGGAGGTTACGGTAGAGCATGTAAGAGATTTCGCCGGCAATCGGAACGAGATGCTTTCCGCAGAGGAAGAAACGCTGATTCTATACACTTGTTATCCGTTTTATGCCATTGCCGGAACGAAGAATGAGAGGCTGATCGTATACGGAACCAGAATATCCGGGCCGGATGTGAAATAGGAAGCGGAGGATCGTCATGAAGCATAATTCAATTCTATTGTGGAAAAAGAGCGTCAGCCTGCTGTTCGCGTTTCTGCTTTCCCTTGTGCTGCCGGGAATTACACTGCTTGCCGCCGTCTGGCTTGCCTGCTTTGACCGGGATATCTTTTATCGGAATATGGCCGAAGTCGGATATTACGCGGGAGTTACGAATGAGATTCTGGATCTGGCGGAGGATTATACGCTGCCGACCGGAATGGATCTTACGGTCCTGAATGGAATTATAGACGGGGAGATTGTATCAAGAGACGTGAACGGATATATCAGCGCAGCGTTTTCAGGAATCGTTTACACACCGGATCTTGAAAGTTTTGCCGGCACATTGACCGATAATGTTCATCAATTTTTCGAAAGGGAGGGAATGGAAGAGAGTGATGACAGAGAAGAACAGGTTCGGGAATATGTCGAGTCGATTGAAGCAATCTATCTTGAGACGGTGAAGATGCCGCTGCTGGATTATCTGATGCAGGCAAAGGAGTTATACGGAAAGCTGCTGACGCCGGGATTTTGCATACTGGGGTTTCTGGCGGTGCTTCTGGTAATTTTAATTCTTAGGATGCATCATTATCTTCACAGAGGGCTCAGGTATGTTGCCTATGCATTCGGAGGGGCTTCTCTGATGGCGGGAATTCTTCCGGCCGCCGCGTATCTTTCCGGGTTTTATTACCGAATTCATCTGGAACCCGAGTATTTTTACCGGTTCGCGATGCAGTATGTGGATACGCTGCTGGAATTCTGCCTCTACATGTCCGGGCTGTGGCTGGCGGCCATGATTTCGTGTCTGGCTCTGATCTGGACACTGAAAAGAAGACTGAAGGCGCAGCAGAAATACACTGTCTAAAATTTATGCTTGTATTTTACGGCGGCATATGGTATAATCTGTGACATATGTGAGTACCATATGCCGCAGGGCAGCAGGAGGTGTGAGAATGGGAATCTTAAGAGTAATCGTTACGATTTTATATGTCTTAATCTGTATCGCGTTAGTTGTAGTTGTATTAATGCAGGAGGGCAAATCGGCGGGATTGTCCGGTGTAATCAACGGTGTTGCCGATACGTACTGGGGCAAGAATAAGGGGCGTTCGATGGAAGGAACGCTTTCGAAGCTGACGAAAGTGTTTGCCGCGCTGTTTATTGTTATTTCTGTCTTATTGAATCTGAACTGGGGCTTCTAGGAGCCGGAATGAGATGGCTGAAACACTCTGCTTGGCAGAGTGTTTTTTGTTACCTGCCGCAGGCAGGGACCCGTCCCGCGAAACGGTGCGGTTCTGTCAGGAATCATCCGGCTTCGGCAGGGGTATACTTGAAAATGATACAGACAGGCGCAGGAGCGCCGGAATTGAGGTAGGTATGGACGAAGAGAGGAAAGCAGAGAAAAAAGAGATGCTTCTTTCTCTTGTGACGGAGAAGAGGTATCGGCCGATGAAGCCGAAGGAGCTGGCCGGACTGCTGCAGGTGCCGAGGGCAGAGAGGGGAGAGCTGAATGCCCTGCTTGACGAGATGATTCTGGAAGGGAAGCTGATGCAGGATCGGACTGGACGGATTCAGGCGGCCGGGGCGGATATGAAGACCGGAATATTTTCGGGAACACAAAAGGGATATGGGTTCGTGGCTGTTGACGGGGAACGGGAAGATATATT
>DVNP01000187.1 GCA_018714285.1 Candidatus Caccomorpha excrementavium
GAAACCGCGGTTCCGGATCCGGAGACGGTAAAGGAATGGACCCGGCAGTTATCCGAATGAGACAGACGAACTGACAGTTTTCTCTGTACTTTTGTAAGAATGTGGTATAAAATAAGATAAATCACAATCTGTTGAAGGAGCCGGGCAAAGCATGAGGTCACTGTCGAAATCAGGAAAAAAGAAAATATCGCTGGATGAGATCCGGGATTATCAGGGGTTTGGCGAGTATTCCGAGCTTGCGGAATATATCGGATCTCAGATTGAAAAGGGACGGCTTGCGCCGATTAAAAGCGGCGGTACGAACGGAAAGAAGCCGCCCCTTTTTTTGTCTTACCGGATTCTTTCGGAGAAAAAGGATTACGGAAGATTCTATGAGGAGCTTCAGTATGACATGGTTCCTGAGCTTTCAATTGATTATTATATGGCGCATCCGGAGGTTTATGAGACGGACAGGCCGTATGTGCTTGCTCTGAACCGGTATCTGAAAGAAAGACGCGAAAGGAGGGAGCTTCCGGTATCCGTGAATGAGCGCAGCTTCGCTGTCTGGGGACGGGAAAAGTTCCTTGTGAAGGAAGGCGGAATGCGGATTCTTAAGAATGTGGGGCTGGAGCTTTCTTCGCTTGCCGTCTATGCCACGGCAGAGCCGCTGGCGTATTATTCCCGGAGGAAGGAGGCGCCGCAGTCGGTTATTATTCTTGAGAATAAGGACACCTTCTACAGTATGCGCCGTTTTCTGCTGGGAGAAGGCGAGGGGAGCGGAAGGATTCTGGGCGTGGAGACGGGAACGCTGATTTATGGCGCGGGGAAGGGGATCTGCCGGTCGTTCGGAGATGCGTTCGGGTGTCTGGAGCCTTATCTGGAGGACCCGGGAAACGAGTTCCTGTATTTTGGAGATCTGGATTATGAAGGAATCGGAATCTATGAATCTCTGAAGCGGACGGTCGGGGAACGAATCCGGTTGAGGCCGTTTCGGACGGCGTATCTTAAGATGCTTGAGAAAGCGCGTGAGATGGAAGAGCGGCGCGGGATTGTGCTTCCTGCGGCAAGCGCCGGACAGAACCGGAATGCCGGAGAGGAGTTCTTCGGGGCGTTCGCGCAGGAGGAACGCGAGGCTATGGCGGCGATCTTAAGCGCGGGACAGTATATTCCGCAGGAGATTCTTACCATAGAAGATTATCGAAACAGGATGGGAGAACCGGATGGATTATGATTTTTTGAAGCAGTTTCCGAAAAGGATGCAGTGTATCGGGGCCTATGCGCTTCTGTTCCGCAATTCGATTCAGAAGGGAACCTGGAAGCAGTATGGATTTGAGGAATTCTATGAGCAGACCAATCTGACGTTCGCGGTGCTTTTATATATTATGGAGCAGTCCCTGAAGGAGGAGGCGTGCACGATGGACGATATCGGCGCCTATATTGACAGCCTGAATGTCTCATGGCTGAAGAAGGACATTTCGTATGAAGACTGCCGGGCGCTGGGAGATTTTATTGTCAATGTTGTGCTGTGCGACGAAGGGAAGCCGATGTATTTTCAGGGCTTTGATTTCGAGGAGGGGCGTTATGTTCCGATTCATATCGGATTCGTTGGAAATAAAGTGATCTACGCAGACGGCGATGTGAAACGGACCTCCTATTATCTGACGGAGGAGGGATATAATCTGCTGCTTTCAACGCTGGAGGTTGAGAGCAATCTGAAGCTTACCATACAGGAGATGGTGTTTCAGCTGCATCTGGAGAAGGCTTCTTATGATAAGGCTGTGGATGATGTGAAGAGTATCTTTAACCTGCTGAGAATTCAGTTCCAGAAGATGGAAGAGGCCATGCAAAGAATCCGCAGGAATGCGCTGCAGTATTCCGTGGAGGATTATAAGAAGCTTCTGGAGGGGAATATGGCCGCGCTTGGGGAGACCGGAGAGAAGTTCGAGGGATACCGGAAGATGGTGCAGGAGAGGGTAAAGAGACTGACGGATCAGGATATCAATATTAAGAAGCTGAATGTGGAGGACGCGCGGAATCTGAAGAACCTTAAGACCATTGAAGGATATCTGGGACGGGCGCTTGACGAGCATCAGCGCATCTTCCTGGCGCATTTTGATCTGAAGGAGCTGTATACAAAAGAGCTGGAAGCGTTGTCGCAGATGTCGCTGATTAAGCGGTTCTCCTTCCGGAATGAGCTGTATGACAGGGTAATGGAGGATGCAGAAAGGCTTGAGCGGCTTGAGTATTTTCTGCGCCCCCTGTTCCGGCGTGAGCCGGAGAAGACCTATAATCTCAATAAAGCTCTGGAATTTCAGAGACCGATACGAAAGAAAGCCGCGGAGGATGAGGAAGAGACGCTGGATGAGGAGGATACAGAATGGCTTAATGAGCAGAACAGGCTCAGGCAGCAGAGACTCCGGAAGTATAAGGCGTCGGTCCGGATGATTCTGAATTATATGCATGACGGCGGCGGGAGTCTTGCGGAATGGAAGAGAACCATGACTAAAGAAGAGCAGGAGGCACTGATTCCGTCTCTTCAGATTTTTAAGGAGATTTTGATTGAGTTTGTCCGAATGAGACAGATCGATGTGGCCGCTCTGAGGAAGGAGCAGAGGGAGAGCCTTCAGGAGGGGCTGACGGCGCAGGAATTCCAGCTGAATCTGTGTATTCTTGAGCTGATTGACGAGAATCCGCTGCTTGAAAGACATCGGTTCTTCCATGTAGAGAAAGCCGCGGAAGGGGAAACGGTGGTGTTTGAGGGCATTTCGGATGAGGATGGAGGGACGAAACGGATCCGGTGCAGCAATCTTGTGCTGTACGCGGAGTAACGTGCGCTTATGGGAAGTCTGACGGGAAATGGAGAATAAGAGTATGGCGTATGAGACAGAGGATATTATGAGAAGCCAGCAGATCTTCTACTATCTGCTGGAGCACCGGGAGCTGACCGAGGAGTCCGGGCGGGAGCTGTACCGGGCTTATACGGAGAATGAGACGGTGATGGGACTGGTGAAGAGCCAGGGAGAATACGCGGAGTGCGAAATTGTGCGCTACGGCAATGTGATCTACCTGATTCCGAAGGAGGAGAACGAATATCTGGGATATTCCAAGGCGCAGCTGAAGGCGGCTCTGTGCCGCTCCGGAGCGACAGATAAGGATTATTATCTGTCACAGTTTGTGATTCTTACCTTGCTGGTGGAATTCTATGACGGGCATGGAAGCAGCAGTAAGGCGAGAAATTTTATGAAGGCGGGGGAACTGATGAACCGGATATCCGAACGCCTGCGGGAAGGGGCGGAGGCGGCGCGGGCAGCGCAGGAGGCAACGGGAGAGGATCCGCAGGAGAGGACGGGGCTTGCCTTCCGGAATATGCTGGAGGCGTTCGAGGCCCTTCGGAGCGAGGAAAAGGGATCCAGAGCCAGGACCACCAAGGAGGGATTTTTGTATACCATTCTGACATTCCTTGAGAAGCAGGGGCTGATTGAATATATCGAGGCGGATGAGATGATTCGGACAACCGCGAAATTAGATCATTTCATGGACTGGAATCTGCTGAACAAGAATCATTATGACCGCGTGCTGCGGGTGCTGGGGGTGAATCCGGATGAGCAAAATTAACAGAATCCGAATTATTAATTTAAGCTATAACAATCATACGATCCGGGTTGACGATGAGCTGCTCGATTTCGGCGGAGAATCGACGCTGCTGTCGCTGCGCAACGGCGGAGGCAAGTCCGTGCTGGTTCAGATGCTGACGGCGCCGTTTGTACACAGGCGTTACCGGGATGCCAGAGATCGTCCGTTCGAGAGCTATTTCACGACGAATAAGCCGACCTTCCTCCTGGTGGAGTGGAGACTTGACGGAGACGCGGGTTATGTGCTGACCGGAATGATGGTGAGAAGGCGTCAGGCATCAGACGGCGAAGAAGCGAACGATCCGTTGGAGATTGTGAGCCTGATCTATGAGTACCGGGGTGAGGATCCGTGCGATATCGGCCATATTCCGCTGACCGAGGAGACGGAATCGGGCAGAAGGCTGAAGGGATACGCGTTCTGCCGCAGAATGTTTGAAGAGTGGAAGAAGGAGAAGAAGGGAAGGTTCTTCTGGTATGATATGTCCGTGTCCGCCCAGTCGAGGAATTATTTTGAGAAGCTTAAGGAGTATCGGATCTATTATCGGGAATGGGAATCCATTATCAAGAAGGTGAACTTAAAGGAATCCGGACTGTCGGAGCTGTTCGCGGACGCGCGCGACGAGAGGGGGCTTGTGGAAAAGTGGTTCCTGGATGCGGTGGAAAGTAAGCTGAACCAGGATACAAGCCGGATCCGCCGGTTCGGAGAGCTTCTGTACAAATATATCCGGATGTATAAAGAGAATCAGTACAAGCTGCTCAGAAGGGAAACAATCCGCAGATTTGAGGAAGAGACGGAGCCTGTGCGCCTGTGCGCAGGCGACCTTAAGAAGAAGCTGTCGGAGCAGGCGGAGATTGAGAACCGGCTGGCTTGTCTGATCCGGGAACTTACGGCGCTGTCGGAAGCGGCCAGAGGCGAGAATGAAAGAATTGCGGAAGAGATTCGTGCGGTAACGGAGCAGATTCGGATTATCCGTTATGAAGAGCTGTCCTATGAAATTTATCGGATTCTGGACGCGGAGCAGGAGATTGCGGAGCAGAAGGGGTCAGAGGAGGAGAAGCTTGCCGCGAATCAGTCGGAGCAGGCAGAGGTTCTTGAAAGCCGGAATATCCTGACCTGCGCGAAGGTATTCGAGGAATACGTACAGGCCTCTCAGGATCAGATGGAGGTTGAGAACCGGCTGGAGAGGCTGAAGGAGAAGGATCAGGACAGCGCTCCGGAGAGAGAGCGGCTTGGCTACAATCTGAGGCTTTACTATGAACGGGAGCGCGCGGACAGAAAGAGGCGGGTATCCGGGCTTACGGACATGATAAAGAGCGCCGGAATCAGGCAGGAGGAGCTTGCCGCGTCCCGGAAAAAGACAGAGGATGAAAGGGCCATGACTGCCGGACTGATGGGAGGCGTAAAGCGGGCCATAGAGGATTATGACCGCGCGGAGCAGGAGTATAACAGGAATACAAAGCGCAGGCTGATCCGCAATATTCTCGGAGAGTATGAGCCGGGAATCTTTGATCTGCTGTCCGTGGAGATGACCCGGGAGCTGGACGGGAAGAAGGCAGGTTTAACCGCTCTGAAGAAGGAGAGCGAGGAAGGAGAGAATCTGCTGCGCGGGTGCGCGCGAGAGCTGGAGGACTGCGGCAGGAGAGCAGGCGCCTGTGAGCGGAGGATTCTGGAGTGCGAAGAGACGATGAACCGGCTGAATCAGGCTGTGGAGATCCGCAGAACCCTGCTGCGGTATGTGGACTGCGGGGATGACAGACTGTTTGATACGCCGTATCTGCTCGAGGCTTATCAGAGGAAGCTTGGAGAGCTGGAAGTATCGCTCCGGGAACGGGAGGAGAGGAGAAAGGCGCTCTCGGAAGAATATGAGAAGCTGCGCTCCGGAAGAGTGCTTGAGCTTCCGAAGGAGCTTGAGGATGCGCTGGAGGGCGCGGGGATTCATTACATATACGGAATGGAATGGCTGAAGCGGCTGGATAAGGACGCGCAGGAGAAGCAGAGAATTGCCCTGGGCAATCCGTTCCTGCCTTACAGCATTATCCTTTCGGAACGGGATATTGCCGCCTTGGCTGCGGCGGATCTGCCGGTCTATACGAAATTTCCGGTTCCCGTAATCAGAAGGGAGGATCTGGAGACGCCGGCTGGAGCGGGAGAAGAGCCTCTCGTCAGATTGGGAAAGGTAAGCTTCTATGTGCTGTTCAACCGGGAGCTGCTGGATGAGGAGAGGC
>DVNP01000188.1 GCA_018714285.1 Candidatus Caccomorpha excrementavium
GGGTTCCGGTAAGGGCTCTCTGGAGTACTGGGTTGCAGTCGTGAAGCCGGGCCGCGTGATGTTTGAAATCGCCGGCGTGTCAGAGGATATCGCGAAGGAAGCGCTCCGCCTTGCCGCTCACAAGCTGCCGGTCAAGTGCAAGATTGTTTCTCGCGCAGATTTAGAAGGAGGTGCGGGCAATGAAAACAACTAAGTATGTTGAAGATTTAAGAGTCAAGTCCGCTGGAGAGCTGAATGAAGCATTGGTAGCTGCCAAGAAGGAACTCTTCAATCTGAGATTCCAGAACGCAACGAATCAGTTGGATAATACAAGCAGAATCAAAGAGGTCAGGAAGAATATTGCCAGAATCCAGACCGTTATCTCTGAGAAGGCTAAGGCATAATTGAGGCCGGATAGAAAGGAGAAGTTGCTGTGGAAAGAAATCTGAGAAAGACACGTATCGGCAAGGTTGTCAGTGACAAGATGGAGAAGACAATCGTTGTAGCCGTTGTTGATAACGTAAAGCATCCGCTGTACGGAAAGATTATCAAGAGAACTTACAAGCTGAAGGCGCACGACGAGAACAACGAGTGCAGGATCGGCGACAGAGTTAAGGTCATGGAGACAAGGCCGTTATCGAAGGATAAGAGATGGCGTCTTGTTGAGATCGTTGAGAAGGCAAAATAATTATCGCGTCTGCTCCCGCATAAGCGGGGAATTCGCGTTATCATATACCTGAAAGGAGTATTATCATGGTACAGCAGGAATCCAGGCTGAAGGTTGCTGACAATACCGGTGCAAAAGAACTCCTCTGCATCAGAGTAATGGGCGGTTCAACCAGAAGGTATGCAAATATAGGTGACATCATTATTGCTTCCGTCAAAGATGCAACACCAGGCGGTGTTGTAAAGAAGGGCGATGTCGTGAAGGCGGTCGTTGTCCGGACTGTCAAGGGAGCGCGCCGCAAAGACGGGTCTTACATTAAGTTCGACGAGAATGCTGCGGTTATTATCAGAGATGACAAGAACCCGAGAGGAACCCGTATCTTCGGGCCGGTTGCAAGGGAATTAAGAGAGAAGCAGTTCATGAAGATCGTTTCCCTGGCGCCGGAAGTACTGTAAGGAGGTGGCGATCGTGGCAATGGCAAAGATTAAGAAGGGTGACACCGTTAAGGTTATCGCCGGTAAGGATAAAGGCAAGGAAGGAAAGGTAATTTCCGTGGCTGACGGCCGGGTAGTCGTTGAGGGAATTAACATGATTACCAAGCATACAAAGGCATCTCAGGCGAATCCGAAGGGCGGCATCGTTCATAAGGAGGCACCTATTGACTGCTCCAACGTTATGTACGTACACAAGGGCAAGGTAACCAGAATCGGTTTTACGACCGTGGAAGGCAAGAACGGCCCGAAGAAGGTCCGCGTTGCAAAGGCAACCGGCGATGTAATCGACTAATTATAAGAGAGGAGGACCAGGAAGGTGGCTCGTTTAAAAGATCAGTACAAGAATGAGATTGCTGATGCGATGCAGAAGAAGTTCGGATATAAGAACGTAATGGAAATTCCGAAATTAGATAAAATAGTCATCAACATGGGTGTTGGTGAAGCGAAGGAAAATGCCAAGGCATTGGAGAGCGCAGTCAGAGATATGGAGACGATTGCAGGTCAGAAGGCCGTGATTACCAAGGCTAAGAAGTCCATCGCCAACTTCAAGATCAGAGAAGGCGTCAACATCGGCTGCAAGGTAACGCTTCGCGGCGAGAAGATGTACGAATTCGCAGACCGTTTGATTAACCTTGCGCTGCCCCGCGTCCGCGACTTCAGAGGCGTGAATCCGAATGCGTTCGACGGAAGAGGCAATTACGCGCTCGGACTTAAGGAACAGCTGATATTCCCTGAAATTGATTACGATAAGGTTGACAAGGTAAGGGGTATGGATGTTATTTTCGTTACTACCGCCAAGACAGATGAAGAAGCACGTGAACTGTTGACATTGTTTGGCATGCCGTTTGCCAGATAGTTTGAGGAGGGAATTCGATGGCTAAAACGTCTATGAAGTTAAAGCAGCAGCGTCCGCAGAAGTTCTCTACAAGAGAATACAACCGCTGCAGAATTTGCGGCCGTCCGCACGCTTATTTAAGAAAATACGGAATCTGCAGAATCTGCTTCCGTGAGTTAGCGTATAAGGGACAGATACCCGGCGTTAAGAAGGCAAGCTGGTAATCAGGAAAGGAGGCAATTCAAATGACAATGAGCGATCCGATTGCAGATATGCTTACAAGAATCCGTAATGCAAATACTGCAAAACATGATACGGTAGATGTACCTGCTTCCAGGATGAAGATCGCAATCGCGGATATCCTTTTAAAGGAAGGCTACATCAAGGCTTATGAGATAGAGGAGACCGGAAGCTTTAAGACGATCCATATCACCTTAAAGTACGGCAAGGATAAGAATGTAAAGGTTATTACGGGTCTGAAGAGAATTTCCAAGCCCGGACTGAGAGTATACGCAGGCAAGGATGAGCTTCCGAAGGTGCTTGGCGGACTTGGCGTGGCGATTATCTCCACGAACAAGGGCGTACTTACGGACAAGGAAGCCAGACTTCAGAACGTAGGCGGCGAAGTGTTAGCATTTATCTGGTAATTACAACCAAACCGCGACGGTTGATCAAATATAGGAGGTACGGGCATGTCACGTATAGGAAGAATGCCAATCGCAATACCTGCCGGGGTTACGGTAGATGTTGCAGAAAATAATAAAGTAGTCGTAAAGGGGCCGAAGGGAACTCTTGAGAGAGTGCTGCCCTCTGAGATGACAATTCAGGTAGAGGACGGCCATGTGGTCGTATCCAGACCGAACGATTTGAAGAAGATGAAGTCTCTGCACGGCCTGACAAGAACCCTGATTGCCAATATGGTGACGGGCGTTACGCAGGGCTATGAGAAGGTTCTTGAGATAAACGGCGTCGGTTACAGGGCCGCGAAGCAGGGCAAGGAATTAACACTGACATTAGGCTATTCCCATCCGGTCATTATGGTTGATCCGGAAGGAATTGAGACAATCCTCGACGGACAGAACAAGATTACCGTAAGGGGGATCGATAAAGAAAAGGTAGGCCAATTTGCCGCTGAGATCAGGGATAAGAGGAGACCGGAGCCTTACAAGGGCAAGGGTATCAAGTATGCGGATGAAGTGATCAGGCGTAAAGTTGGTAAGACCGGTAAGAAGTAATAGGGAGGAGTGAACAAGATGGTTAGTAAAGAATCAAGAGCCAAAATCCGTATTAAAAAGCACAGAAGAATGCGCAATCGCTTCTCCGGAACTCCTGAAAGGCCGCGTCTGGCAGTATTCAGAAGCAATAGTCATATGTACGCGCAGATTATTGACGATGTCGCGGGCAATACCCTGGTTTCTGCTTCTACCGTACAGAAAGAAATTAAGGCTGAGCTTGAGCACACGGATGATGTTGCCGCTGCTGCATATCTGGGAACCGTAATCGCAAAGAGGGCACTCGAGAAGGGGATTACGGAGGTTGTATTTGACAGAGGCGGTTATATCTATCACGGAAAGGTTAAGGCGCTGGCGGAGGCTGCCAGGGAAGCCGGCCTCAATTTCTAGGTAAGGAGGAGAATCCATGAAACGTACAATCGTTGATGCCAGCCAGTTAGAGCTGGAAGATAAGGTAGTAGCAATCAAGCGTGTAACCAAGGTTGTAAAGGGCGGACGTAACTTCAGATTTTCGGCGCTGGTTGTTGTCGGAGATAAGAACGGACATGTCGGAGCCGGCCTCGGCAAGGCTGCCGAGATTCCGGAAGCAATCCGCAAGGGCAAGGAAGATGCCATGAAGAAGCTGATTACCCTGCCTCTGGATGAGAACGGAAGCGTACCTCATGATTACATCGGAAAGTTTGGAAGCGCTACCGTACTGATGAAGCGTTCCCCGGAAGGTACCGGTATCATCGCCGGCGGCCCTGCCAGAAGCGTGCTGGAGCTTGCCGGATTCAAGAATATCCGTACCAAGTCGCTGGGATCCAATAATAAGCAGAACGTTGTTCTGGCTACAATCAATGGCTTAAGCCAGTTAAAGACTCCCGAGCAGGTTGCCGCTCTCCGCGGACTTGCTGTAGACGAGTTATAATTAGGGAGGTGTGGACAATGGCAGACACATTGAAGATTACGTTAGTAAAGTCCCCGATCGGCGCGATTCCGAAGCACAGAAAGACGGTTGAAGCGTTAGGGCTGACCAAGATGCACAAGACCGTTGAGCTTCCCGATAACGCATGTACCCGCGGGATGGTGAATCAGGTAAGACATCTGGTTAAGGTAGAAGAGAATTAATTCAACAGCAAGGAGGTGTAATACGATGAATTTGTCAGAATTAAGACCGGCGGAAGGTTCCAAGCACTATGATAGATTCAGAAAGGGACGCGGCCACGGTTCGGGCAACGGCAAGACGGCAGGTAAGGGCCATAAGGGACAGAAGGCTCGTTCCGGAGCACCCAGAATCGGCTTTGAAGGCGGTCAGATGCCTTTATACCGCAGGCTTCCCAAGAGAGGCTTCCACTGCATTAATACCAAAGAGATCATTTCTGTAAATGTGGACAAATTGAATAGATTCGAGGATGGCGCCGAAGTTACCATTGAAAGCTTAAAGGAGATCGGTATCATCAGAAATCCGAAGGACGGAGTTAAGATCCTTGGAAACGGAGAATTAACCAAGAAGCTCAATGTGAAGGTCAATGCCTTCAGTAAGACGGCAGTAGAGAAGATTGAGGCTCTTGGTGGAAAAGCAGAGGTGATCTAGGTGTTCAAGACGATCAGAAATGCTTTTAAGATCCAGGACATCCGGAATCGTCTGCTCTTCACGCTGGCAGCGCTGGTACTGGTAAGGCTGGGTTCCCAGCTTCCGGTACCGGGCATTGACAGAGAATATTTTGATCTTTGGCTGAGCCAGAAGACCGGATTCGGATTCTTCGATACCCTGACCGGCGGATCATTTACGCAGATGTCCATATTCGCATTGAATATATCTCCGTATATTACATCCTCGATCATCATGCAGCTGCTGACAATTGCGATTCCGAAGCTGGAAGAGCTTCAGAAGGACGGAGAAACAGGAAGAAAAAAGATTGCGGAATACTCCAGATATCTTACGGTTGCCCTTGCTATTATTGAGTCTGTTGCCATGGCAATCGGTTTTGGCAATTCCGGCATTCTGACCGGCGGGCTTACATTCACGAATGTGATTGTGATTACGGCCTCCTTCACGGCTGGTTCCGCATTCCTGATGTGGCTGGGTGAAAGAATAACGGAAAAGGGCGTAGGCAACGGCATATCCATTATCCTATTGATCAATATTGTGGCACAGATGCCGACCGATATGTACAATCTTTATGTACAATTTATCCGGGGAGCATCCAATGTATTCAGCTCTGTGATTGCGGCGATTATAATTATTGCTATTATCGTTGTGACGGTTGTTCTTGTCATTCTGCTTCAGGATGCACAGAGGAAGATCAGCGTTCAGTATGCAAAGAAGATACAGGGACGCAAGATGATGGGCGGACAGTCCTCCTTTATTCCGCTGAAGGTGAATACGGCCGGTGTTATTCCGGTAATCTTTGCGGTATCTTTAATGCAGTTTCCGATCATTATCTCCTCGTTCTTCGGTGTACAGCCGGCGAGAGCCTATGTCTGGCCCAAGATTTTATATCTGTTGAATCAGAGCAACTGGTGTAATTTCTCAAGCTGGGGTGAATTCAAGTATTCGCTTGGTCTTCTGATTTATATCGGTCTGATCTTTTTCTTCGCGTATTTTTATACCTCCATTACGTTCAATCCTCTGGAGGTGGCGAATAATATGAAGAAGCAGGGCGGTTTTATCCCCGGTATCCGTCCAGGCAGACCGACGACGGATTATCTTACGAAGGTGCTCAATTATGTTATCTTTATGGGCGCGGTCGGACTTACGATTGTAGCCGTGATTCCGATTTTCTTCGCGGGCGCGTTTAATGCGCAGGTGTCTTTCAGCGGAACCTCGCTGATCATCGTTGTCGGCGTCATTCTGGAGACAATGAAGCAGATTGAATCTCAGATGCTGGTTCGTCATTACAAGGGATTCCTGAACGACTAAATGAGAAATATCAGGGTGGGACACTTGTTCCACCCTATATGAGTTATAGTACACAATAATACGGATGATGCAGGGGACTTACTCTGCAGAAAGGTTGGTGCACATGAAAATAATTATGTTAGGGGCTCCCGGAGCGGGAAAAGGAACACAGGCCAAGATGCTGGCGGGCAAGTACAACATTCCGCATATTTCGACCGGAGATATTTTCCGCTCGAATATCAAGAATGGAACGGAGCTTGGGAAGAAAGCCAAGGAGTATATGGATCAGGGAATGCTGGTTCCGGATGAGCTGACCGTTGATCTGGTAATTGACCGCGTTCAGAACGAGGATTGTAAGAACGGCTATATTCTGGACGGCTTCCCCAGGACGATTCCGCAGGCGGAGGCGCTGACAAAGGCGCTTTCGGAGAGGAATGAAAAAATTGACGCCGCTGTGGATGTCGAGGTGCCGGATGAGGCGATTGTAACCCGGATGTCCGGACGCAGAGCCTGTGTCAGCTGCGGCGCGACCTATCATATCGTTCATAATCCGACAAAGACCCCGGGGATCTGCGACGCCTGCGGCGAAAAGCTGATCCTCAGAGACGACGATAAGCCGGAGACGGTACAGAAGAGACTGACCGTATATCATGAGCAGACCCAGCCGTTAATCGATTATTACAAGGGACTCGGAGTTCTGGTATCGGTTGACGGAACGAAAGACTTAAATGACGTATTTAGTGACATATGTGCTATACTTGAAAAGTAACAAGAAGAGATTGCTGCCGCGAGTGCGGCGTGTTTGGAGGTAACAGATTCATGTCGGTAACTGTTAAGTCAGAAAGAGAAATCGAGCTGATGCGTGAAGCCGGGAATATTCTCGCAATCGTGCATGAGGAGCTGGCTGCGATGATTAAGCCGGGAATCTCCACCCTGGATATCGACAAAAAAGCGTATGAGATTATTAAAAGCTATCACTGTACGCCCTCCTTTCTGAATTATAACGGATATCCCGCTTCTGTGTGCGTGTCCGTGAATGACGAGGTTGTGCATGGGATTCCGAGTCAGAAGCATATCCTGAAGGAAGGAGATATCGTAAGCCTGGACGCAGGAGTGATCTATCAGGGATGGCAGTCGGATTCGGCAAGAACCGTGGCGGTCGGAGAGATCTCGAAGGAAGCGGCAAGGCTGATCGAGGTAACGAAGCAGAGCTTTTTTGAAGGCATCCGCTATGCAAGAGAGGGCTTTCATCTGAATGATATCAGTACGGCGATTCAGCAGTATGTAGAGGCGAATGGGTATTCGGTTGTCAGAGATCTGGTCGGCCACGGAATCGGCAGAAAGCTTCATGAGGATCCGCAGATACCGAACTTCAGACAAAAGCGCAGGGGCATTAAGCTTCAGGCGGGAATGACGTTCGCCATTGAGCCTATGGTGAATGCCGGGGCTTATGAAGTGGAATGGCTGGATGATGACTGGACGGTTGTTACCAGAGACGGTTCCCTGTCCGCGCATTATGAGAATACGGTTCTGATTACCAAAGGAGAACCGGAGCTGTTATCCATCCGGAAAGACAGGAAACAGGCAGCTGTTAATCAGATTTGAACCGGGAGGTTTTATTTCATGTCAAAATCAGATGTTGTGGAAATTGAAGGAACCGTTGTCGAGAAGCTTCCGAACGCCATGTTTCAGGTTGAGCTCGATAATGGACACCGTGTGCTGGCTCATATCAGCGGCAAGCTTCGGATGAACTTTATTAAGATTGTTCCGGGCGACAAGGTGACGCTGGAGCTTTCGCCCTATGATCTGACGAAGGGCAGGATCATCTGGCGCGATAAATAATCCGATCATCAGAGATGAAACAGGGGGTATACGCCTCCTGTTTTTTTGATGAAATCTTCCGCGGCTTACGCGGGCAGATTAAACATATTTTTACAAATCCGGACGGAAAAATTGTTGTAAAATTTTTGAAATTCGTTCTTGCTATTTTTTTTGCCAAATGCTATAATATTAGACGGACTTTTTTTGAAAGGAGTGAACTGCTGTGAAGGTTAGGTCTTCCGTGAAACCGATTTGCGAGAAGTGCAAAATCATTAAGAGAAAAGGAAGCATCAGAGTAATCTGTGAGAACCCGAAACACAAGCAGAGACAGGGCTAGTCAATCAAGGATGCATGGATGGCAGGCGCTGTCCGTGATCACTGGTTGTTTTATGAAAGTATAACGATAGATTTTGTTGTCTGAATGTTTATCAGCTTTCCATAGAATACCAGGTCTTGCTTTCTGCGTTACAATTGCCGGCTCTAAGAGGCCGGCCGGACATTTCCCGATACGGGGAATGCATTATATTGTGATATTGTGGGCGTCTCTGCCCGGTCTTTGCATCGTTCTGATCGCCAGAGAACGAGCTTTCCTGACTGGCAGGCGGAATATCAGGGATGGTGTCCCGCGGGGAACCGGACGTTTTAGAACCGTGTCATTATCACGGATTCTTTCGATATCGCGGGTTCGATATCGTCACAATTTAAAGCGGCTGGCGTGATTGAGACATCTATACGATTCGGATGGATACGTCCGGAGGTGTTGTCAGTCACGATGTTACAAGTTTTATTAAC
>DVNP01000189.1 GCA_018714285.1 Candidatus Caccomorpha excrementavium
CTCGAAGAGAAAATGATTGTGAAGGGTATCCCCTATAAGGTAATCGGAAGCATTAATTTCTATCAGCGCAGGGAGATTAAGGATCTGCTCTCTTATCTTAAGACAATTGACAACGGACTGGATAACCTGTCCGTGAAGCGGATCATTAACGTTCCCCGCCGCGGAATCGGGCTGACTACCCTGGATCGCATTGATTCCTACGCGGATCGGCACGGAATCAGCTTCTACCAGGCCCTGCTGCGCGCGCGGGACATTCCTGGAATCGGGCGCTCCGTACAGAAGGTGGAATCCTTTGCCGCGCTGATTGAGAGTCTGAAGAGCCGTCTCTCCTCGCCGGGATATTCTCTGAAGGATCTTGTGGATGAGATCCTTACATCCACCGGCTATCTGGAGGATCTGAAGGCAGAGGAAGGGGAAGCTGCGGCAGACCGTATCGGGAACATCAACGAACTGATCAATAAGATTTCCGACTATGAAGACTCCTGTGAAGAGGAACCAACCTTAAGCGGGTTCCTTGAGGAGGTCGCTCTGGTTGCCGATATTGATAATCTTGAGGAGGATTCCGATTATGTGGTCCTGATGACGCTGCACAGCGCCAAGGGCCTGGAATTCCCGTATGTCTATCTGTGCGGCATGGAAGAGGGAATCTTCCCGAGTTATCTGTCCATCAGCGCGCAGGATCCCGAGACCGAGATTGAAGAGGAACGCAGACTCTGCTATGTCGGAATCACCCGCGCCATGAAGCGGCTGACCTTAACCGCCGCCAGACAGCGGATGCTGCGGGGCGAGCCGCAGTTCAACCGTCTCTCCCGGTTCGTCGGAGAAATTCCCCGGTATCTTCTGACCATTGAAAACCCGGGAAAAAGCCCGTATCTGAACCGTTCCCTTTCCACCTCCTCGCTCAGATTTCCGGATTCCCTGCCCCGGACTTCCCGTCCGCAGCCGGAACCGTCCTCAAAGACTCTGCGCGGAGGAATTGTGCCGAACAGCCGGAGACCCCTCCCGAACTTCGACAGGCAGGCGCCTGCGGCGCAGACCTCTCCCCGGCCGTCCGGCAGTATGCCGCAATCGCCCGTCCGGCAGTTTGGATCCGGTCCCATCGCCGCTCCCGAATATCAGGTCGGCGATACGGTCCGGCATATGCGGTTCGGCACCGGCGTTGTAACCGCGCTGACACGGGGCGGAAGGGATTATGAGGTAACGGTAGAGTTTGAGAAGTCGGGCACTAAAAAGATGCTCGCATCCTTTGCGAAGATGGAAAAGATTAATTCCTCACCGTAAGGTGCAGATAAGGCGAAGAGATTCCGATTCTCTTCGCCCGCTTTTTTGCCTGCCAGTCTGCTTCCGGCAGGCTTCCCGGCTTTTATCCTATTTTATCTCAAGAATGACCGCCGTATAATTATCCTGCCCCTTCAGCGCCTTTTTATGAATCCTTTTTCTCAGCCTTGCCGCCGCTCTTTCAGCGCTGCCGCGCAGACATCCCACAAATTCTTCCTGTGTCAGCGCCCGGTAGACTCCGTCACTGACAATCAGCACTTTATCGCCCCGATGCAGCATAACCGGCTCCCCGTTGTAGCTTACCTTCCTCGGGAATCCGCTGCCGATGTAGCTGGTCAGCCCCTCTCTCCTTGGATCCGTCTCCGCCTCCTCAAGGCTCAGCTCGCCCTGCATGGCAAGCAGATCCAGATCCTGTCCGAAATCATGATCCTGATTCAGTAAAATCAGACCGCCGCCGCGCTCCAGATAGATTCTGCTGTCTCCGACGGTCAGCCAGAACAGATTCCCGGCCCGGATCACACAGGCCGCCAGCGTAGATCCGCTCCGTCTGCCGGAATTTGCAAGGAGCCTGCCTACCCTCTCGTTCGCTTTCATAAGAAGCTGCTTGAGCTTCCTGTCCGGCGGTACGTCCTCCTCCGGGTTATAGGCCTCAAGCATAGCCGACAGAATCTCCCGGCTGACCTGACCGCTGTCCACAAGCCCTCCCATTCCGTCCGCCACCGCGGCAACCAGTTCCTCTCCGGGCTCTGCTCCTCCGGCAATCCCCCACGCATCCTGCTGGCTGTCTCTCTCCCCCATCTCATGAACCGTTCCCGTGCGGATCCGCACCATATGATATCTCATACGATTCCTCTTTTCCCTGTTTCATACCGGCGATCCCTACTCGATCGCCTCGAACATCAGTGCTCCCGGATTCTCCTCATTATAAGCGGTTACGTACTGCTCCGCAATTCCGCCTGCCGATCCGCAGACCGTGAGACTGTAGTTCATGCCGATGCAGTAATCCTCCAGCTCCGTCACGGTATCCGGTATGTACAGCCTTCTCAGATTAGACTTTGCCCAGAGTGCGTCGTACTCAATGACTCTTACCTCAGAAGGAACCGTATACTCCGCGTCCGTCTTTCCGCACGGATACGAAATCAGCCGTTCTCTGCCCTTGCTGAAGAGTACTCCGTCCATGCTCTCATAAGAGGAATTGCCGGACTCTACAACGAATTCCCTCAGCCCGTAACAGGAAGCAAACGCTTCCGTACCAATCGATGTAACACTGGCCGGTATCCGGACCGACGTCAGGTTGGTAAACATGAATGCCTGGTTTTCAATTGTGGTAACACCCGAAGGAATGGTAATGCTTTGAATGCCCGAGTATATGAATGCAGAGTCGCCAATCACCCGAAGGCTCTCCGGCAGTTCCACAGACCGCAGACCTGTCAGATCACTTCCGAATGCATAACTGCCGATCTGCGTCACGCCTTCCTGGATCACAACCCTTTCGATTTCGTCCGAATACTCTTCCCACGGAATTCCTTCTCCATACTCATAGTCGCTCATTCTGCCGCTTCCGCTGATCGTAAGGGTTCCGTCTTCAAGCGCCCATCTTACATCCGCTCCGCAGCTTCCCGACGGTCCTGCAGGCTCCGGATCTGTCGGCGCTTCGGTTGGAGCCTCTGTCCTGTTCTCCGTTGTGGCCTCCGTTCTTCTCTCGGTTGAAGGTTCTGTCGCGGCCTCCGTTATTCTCTCAGTCGAAGGTTCTGTTTCGGGAGCTTCTGTCGGCTCCTCTTCCCCGGCAGAAGAAGAACTGACTGCCGTACCGGTATCCGCGCTCTCCGTTATCCCTTCTTCTCCAGTCTGTTCCGAATGTTCCTCTTCCTCTGACAAATCCCCGCCTGTCGGCGTAAGATTCTGCTCTCCGGTTCCATTCTCCTGCTGCGCGCCGCTTTGTAAACCATCCTGCGAATCATTCTGCGTACCCTGCGGCACGGTCTGTGAAACGCCCGGCGTTACGCTTCCGGGGCCTGCCTCCGTATTCCTTCCGTTCAGGGAAACTGCCAGGACCAGAACGGCCGCAGCGCATACAACCGCTCCCGCTCCCGCCTTCACCGCAAGAGGCAGGGAACGCAGATAAGCCGCTCCCTTCTTCTTTTCCGGACTGTCCTGACGCTGCCCGGAGGCTTCGTCTGCCGTATGATCAGACAAAACGGTCTCGGATGCCCGGAAAGCCGGATCCGATTCCCGGCCGATATATTCCGTCTCTCCGGAACTTTCAGGCTTCCCGGCCGGTTTCTCTTCCCCCTGCCCGAACGTATCTGCCGCTTCCGTTCTGCCAATCTTCTCCTCCTCTCCCTCATCTTTGCCGAACGCTGCGACAGCCTGTGTCTTTCCGATCTCATCCGCAGTGCTCTCCTGTAATTTCCCGGCCGGTTCTCCCTCCATCGTTTTGCCGTACAGTCCGGCGTACAAATCCGCAGCGCTCCTCCAGCGATCCTCCGCGTTTACCGCAAGGCCTTTCATCAGGGCGCGTTCCTGTTCCGGAGTCAACTCCGCTCCCAACTTTGACGGCGGCTCAATCGGATCGGACACTTTGTCGCCGCGTTCGAGTGCACGCGGCGGCACCTTCCCTGTCAGGCAGTAATACACTGTAGCGCATAACGCGTAAATATCCGACCACGGCCCCTGTCCGTGACCGGTATACTGCTCCACCGGCGCGAACCCGTGCTTGAGCGTAACCGTCATGGTATGTCCGCCCTCCAAATCCCTGGCGCAGCCAAAATCCATCAGCGTAACAGTCCCGTCCTTCAGCACCATCAGGTTATCCGGACTGATATCCCTGTGAATCACTCCGGCCCGGTGCATGGCGTCCATAGCCTTCAGCACCGGTTCCAGCAGCCCAAGCATCTCCCCGGCCGGAATACGCCCCTCTCTGGCCGTCAAATCCTTCAGCGTAATTCCTTCCAGATATTCCATGACAATATAAGCGGTATTATTCTCTGGGAAGTAATCAAGCACCCGGACAATTCCCGGAATCTTATCCAGTCTTGCCATGGTCCTTGCTTCCTTCAAAAACTGATCTCTTCCCTTCTCATAATAGTTCCTGCCGACATCCGTATAGCAGGTTACTTCCAAGGTAAGAGATGACTCCCTCTTCACAAAGGAGGTTGGAAAATACTCCTTAATCGCCACCTTACGCTCCAGACTGGTATCCAGTCCAAGATAGGTAATGCCAAAGCCCCCCTCTCCCAGCGCTCTTCCTACAAGATATCGATCCCGCAGAAGAGTTCCGGGAGGGAAATGATGACTTGACGGCCGGTACCCGGACGGAACCCTGCCGCAGGAAGGGCAGGGTTCCCCCGGAACAACCGGATTCATACAATACGGACAATATGTACTCATGCTTCTTCCCCTTTCGTCTGCCTGCGCCGCAGGCTGAATCTTTGTTTCTCGGATCCCAGTGTAAAGCTGTCTCCGACATGTAAGACAACCGGCTGATTCGGCGTAAGACGCGTTCCGTCAGCCAGATATGTTCCGTAAGTTGATCCCAGATCCGTAAGCAGCGCGCTGCTGCCGTCCGCCTGAAGCATGCAGTGGACGCCGCTGACGCCCGGAATATCAGCCGGAAAGACCAGATCATTCTTATCCGGCTGGCGGCCGATCCGCACCGTGCCGTCCAACGCGAAGCGCCTGCCGGCAAAATATCCCTCTTCCCCTGCCAGTCTGAGATCAAACGCGGCAGGAACCGGCTCCGTCTTCGGGAACATATCCTGCGCCGGTTCCGTCTTCGGAAATACGGGCTCTGCTGCGGATGCCCGGGACATTCCCGCGCCTGATCCCGAGCCGGAGCCGGAAGGCGCCGCAGTGGCGCGGTTCTTCCTCAGAATCACGAAAGCAGCCGCTCCCGCGCAGATCAGAACCGCCGCGCAGATCAGAATAACGGGAATAAGGCTCGTCTCTCCGTCCCGATCCGTAATCAGGGTATAGGTGAACTGATTGAGCGTCCCGATTTCAATCAGATGATTCAGCCGGCTGATTACATAGTCCGACACAACCGCCATATACACCGCCCCGTCAGGCGACACCGTCCCTGCCGCCGTTCCGTCCGCCGCCACTTCCTGAAGCGTCAGGCCATATGTATTCAATCCGATTACATAACCGTCCGCCGTAATCATCGGCCCGCCGGAGTTGCCGGAGTTAATCACGGCATCGGTCTGAATCACGTCCGTATCCACATCGCCCAGGTTCATATGCGTAATTCTGGAAATAATTCCCGTCGTTATGGTAACATTGTCCACGGATGCCGTTACGGAATCCGTAATTGCGTCGCTTAAGCCCGGATATCCTATCACATAAACCGGTTCTCCCGGATTCGCAAGCTCCGACGGCATCAGCGGAAGCGCCACCCGCTCTGTCACAATGCGTTCCGCCTGCAAAATGGCATAATCCGGATACAGATCCGGCTGATAAATCACCTCACATCTTACCGCATGCTCCGGATCAATCTCCAGTCCTCCTTCTTCCTCCGCCGCGTTCCACTCGTCATCCAGCAGCAGATAAATCGCGTCCGCGCCCGCAAAATCATTTCCCGCGCTCACGTGATGATTGGTGACAAAGACCGATGTCGGCTCCCCCGCTTCTCCGACGCCGAACGCGCTTCCGGTCCAGCTTGTTCCGTCATTGCGGAATGCCAGAACCCGGACGACACCGTTGCGCGCATCTGACAAAACATCCCGATCCGCGGCGCGCGCCGCCGCAGGCAGCAAAGATACAAGCAGCAATCCCGCAAGCAGCAGAGCGGATAATTTTATTCTCATAGTCCCTTCCTCCTTATATAAAATATAGAAACAGCCGGTTCAATCCGCGGAACCGGTAATCCGGAACCCAATCTTCTTTGAGCCGAGATAAAAGCATGAACCCTCCTTCAGCCAGACGGCGTTCCCCTGGTCAAGCCTGCTCCCTCCCTCCGGAAATGTTCCGTAGGTAGACCCCAAATCCGTCAGAAGCAGCCTGCCGTTCTGCCAGGTCAGCGAACAGTGCCTTGCGCTCACTCCCTGCGTTCCCACGTCAAACCGGACGGAATTCTCCCCCGCGCGGCCAAATGTCAGGCCTTCCGCAGGGATTCTTCTCCTCTCCCCGGGAGTTCCCGGCAGCGGCTCAAGCCATAGTTCGGGAATTCCCTGCGCGTCCGGTCCCGTTTTCTTCCTGCGCGCTTCCTCCCGTCCGGATGCCAGGCCTTCCGCGCGCATCCTGCGTCTCCTGCCGTAGAATGCGGCGCACAGAATCATCACGGCAGCCGCGGCGGAACCCGCAATCAGGATTATCCGGATTGTATTCATCCTGCTTCTTTCCGCATCCGCATGCGCTAAAATATTGTCGATCTCATCCCGTATCTCAACGGTTTCCGAATACAGTCCGGCGTTCACGGACTCTTTTCCGTCTCCGGGCTCTTCCGGGATGTTACCGGAATCTTCCGGATCCTGCCCCGCAGGAGAATCTCCGGAATCATCCTCCGGATCGTCCGGATTCTCTTCTTCGGCCTGCGGCTCTGTCTGCTGCGCCGGCTCCTCTGTCTCCCGCTCACCGGGCGCGGCCGCTATATCCTGTCCTTCCATCAGATATGCGGCCGGCATGGTCTTGTTGTCATCCACATAGATTCCGATCAGATTGCCGTCCATATCCTGGACTGCCGCCGCCGGCAGGATTCCCAGAGCTTCCACCTCCCGATCCTCCCTTGAAAGGGTAAGGAACCGGCCGGAATCTTCATCCAGCCCATCCAGCACGGCTGATACGGTGAAAAAATACAACTCCTCTCCCTCTGACCGGATTCCGGATATTGTCACTTCATCTCCATATCTCATATCGCTCAGATCCGTCATGGTCAATACAGGAGTGCCGTCAACCGCTTCATCCAGGCAAAATACCGCGATACCAAGCTCCCGATCCCTGCGTATCAGCTCGGCCCGCTTCGTACCGCCCGCATCCGACATGCCTGCCGCCGCATACATGGCCGCTCCTTCCGTAATTCCATAGCCGCATACCGCCCAGATATCACCGCTGCCATTCCCTGCCCGAACCTGCATCGCCGGTACGGCATTCACAACATTTCCATTCTCATCTCCGGCCGCCATCAGGATCACACACTCATACCGATAGCCGGTTTCCTCTGCAATGACATGACAATGCAGTACAGCGCACAAAGCCGCAATACACAGCCATGCCGTCAGCCTCAGCGCCTTCAGCTTCATAATATCCTCCTCCTCGAAATAAAAAACTAATTATATTGTAATAAATGATATAAGAAATTGCAATATTTGTTTCCTCCGTTTTACTTCAAATTTCATCCAACTATATTTTTTTCCGAAATTCCTGATGAATTTTACAAAATGTATAGTAAAAAAGGACAGCTTGTGATATAATAACCACAACTAAAACAACAGAGTGCTGACGATGATGCTGCCCCGAGCTATGATCAGGGCGCTTCCTTCATCACACCAGAAAGGATGTGCTGCATGAATATTAACGGCAAACTGGAAGATTTACTGGCGGCTGCGAAGCTGAACGACATTATTCACGTTACCAGGAAACCGGAACCGGTCAAGGAAAAGAAGAATACTCTTATTATTGTTCTGGCTGTTGTCGGAGCAATTGCTGCAATTGCCGCGATCGCCTATGCGGTCTATCGTTTTGTAACCCCGGATTATCTGGATGAATTCGACGATGATTTTGACGATGAATTCGAAGAGGATGAGAAGGAATCCGGCGCGCAAGAGGCTGCCGGGAAGGAAGCTGCCGCAGAAGAAGGTTCCGAAGCATAATTTCAGGATATAGGTCTGAACACAAGAATGAGGATGCTCCCGATACCGCCGCCGGCGCAGGCCGGATACGGCGGATGCCGGAAGCATCCTCGTATTTTTATTTTGCTTCTTCTGCGAACACAGTGTTGACCAGATCCTCATACGGAACTCTGCTGCTCAGCTCTCCCGCCTCTTCCAGAATATCCTGCAGCAGCGTGAAGCTTTCCTCCTCGAATACCAGATTATCCTTCCACGTCTGCTGATCATAGTACCGCGTAACAATCGTGGTAATGGTGTCCAGTTCCGTCTCTTCGAACTGCGGCTGAATTGTCCTGGCGATTTCCTCCGGCGTATGGGTATTCACATAATCCATTCCCTTCTGCAGCGCTCTGACAAAGCTTGCGATAATATCCGGATTCTTCTCGATATAACTCTTCCTGGCCGAATACGCGGTATACGGAACCATGCCGCTCTCAACGCCGAGAGATGCAACGACTTTATTGCCCTCGTTCTCCAGCGCCGTCGCGCCGGGCTCGAATTCCACCGTATAATCTCCGTTCCCGGCTTCAAACGCCTGCGCGGTCAGCCCGAAATCAATATTCTGGACAATCGTCAAATCGGTTTTCGGATCGATGCCGTGCTTTTTTAAAATGTATTCAAACACCATCTGTGGCATACCGCCTGCCCTTCCTCCCAGTACAGTCTTACCGCGTATATTATCCCACACGAATTCCTCCGACGGATCCCTTCCGACGAGAAAATTGCCGGCCCTCTGTGTCAGCTGCGCGAAGTTGACCACATAATCCTCATTTCCTTCGTTATAGACATAGATGGATGCTTCCGAACCCATGAATCCGATATCCGCTTCGCCGGACAGAACCGCCGTCATCGTCTTATCCGCTCCGAGTCCGTTCACCAGAGTGACATCCAGTCCCTCCTCCTCAAAATATCCAAGCTCAATCGCCGCGTACTGGGGCGCGTAGAAAATGGAATGGGCAACCTCATTCAGCGTAATCTTCGTAAGCCCGTCCTCTTTTCCGCACCCGACAAGGCAGAGCGCCGCCGTACATGCCGTCAATAATACTGCCGTAATCTTTCTCATATGGATCCTCCAAGTTTTCCTACGTAAACCAGTATATTACGCCGCGCGCCGGACGGTGCGTGTCCGGGAAGCCAACCGTACCAATCTGAAATAATTTTTTATACAACTTCAGGGGAGGCCGCCACTTACTCAAGTGACAGCCTCCCCTGTCTGTTATCATCCTGTTCCGGCTGCGCCGGCAGCCGTCTTATCTTTATTCCTCCGGCCTGTTCGCCAGCGTAATGGTCAGATCCCTCTGAACATAAGTACCGTTCTCAAGCACCTGTACCTCAAGCGTAATCTCGGTACCCGCTCTTGTATAGCTTAAGATTTCCTGGAGCTCCTCTCTTGTCTCCACCGTCCTTCCATTAAATCCGGTTATAATATATCCTGTCGTTACTCCTGCCTGCGCTGCCGGAGAATCCTCAACCACGCTCCTTACATAGATACCAATCGGCATGTTGAATGCCTCCGAATAAGTAGACGTAATATCCTCCGTCTCATAGATGCCAAGGAATCCTACCTCGCCCTCGCTCAGAATCTCACGGTTCATCAGTTCATTAATAATCGGGATTGCGCTGTCAACTGGAATGGCGAATCCGATGCCTTCCACGTCTTCGGAAGCATATTTCACGGAGTTAATACCAATAACCTCGCCGTTTGCATTCAGAAGAGCGCCACCACTGTTGCCGTGGTTAATTGCCGCATCTGTCTGAAGCAGCGTCATGGTAACGCCGTCTACGGTTACTTCACGATCCAGAGCGCTTACATAGCCGACCGTTACGGACTGTCCGTATCCCAATGCATTGCCGATTGCAATAACCAGCTGGCCGGGCTTCATCTCACTGGAGCTTCCAAGAGTAGCAATCTTAATGTAATTGAGGGTATCCTGTGAAAGATCCGATACTTTAACTGCTACAACAGCCAGATCCGAACTGGAATCCGTACCTTTGATTGTTGCCGCCGCAGTAGAATCGTCATCAAAGACAATCTCAACGGATGTTGCGGAATCAACCACA
>DVNP01000023.1 GCA_018714285.1 Candidatus Caccomorpha excrementavium
TCTCGTATATTGAGCCCTATGCGTCGTCCGCGTGTGAGATGGTCGCGGAGATTCTGCAGTATATTGGGGAAGGGCTCAAGATCCGGCAGGCAGAGGCAGATGCCATGTATGCCGGTATTATGATTGATACAAATAATTTCCTTACCAAAACGGGAGTGAGAACCTTTGAAGCCGCCGCGTTTCTGCGCAGGAACGGCGCGGATGTAACCCGAATCCGCAAGGCCTTCCGTACTGAGATGCAGGAATTCAAGGTGAAGGCGGAGGCGATAACCAATGTGGAGGTATTCCTCAATTATTATGTATTGACGGAATGTGGAAGCGAGGGAATCGAAAGCCCTACGATTCTGGGCGCCCAGGTAGCCAACGAGCTGCTGAATGTTGTGAATGTTAAGGCATCCTTTGTATTTACGGAGTACAATAACAAAATTTTTGTCAGCGCGCGTTCTATCGATGAGGTGAATGTGCAGGTGGTAATGGAGAAATTAGGAGGCGGAGGCCATATGAGCGCAGCCGGCGTGCAGTTTAAGGACTGCACCGTCAGGGAGGCCATGCAGAGAGTAAAGGATGTTCTGTCCGCCATGACACAGGAAGGAGATATCTGATGCAGGTAATATTATTGGAAGATGTGAAGTCACTGGGAAAGAAGGGAGATCTCGTCAAGGTAAGCGACGGCTATGCAAGGAATTATATCCTGCCGAAGAAGCTGGGATTAGAGGCAACGCCGAAGAACCTGAATGATCTGAAGCTTCAGAAGGCTGCCGAGGAGAAGCGCCAGAAGGAAATTCTGACGCAGGCGCAGCAGCTTGCCGCCGATCTGGAGGGTAAGAAGGTGAAGATCGGAATTAAGGTCGGAGAGAATGGAAGAACCTTCGGATCCGTGTCTACGAAGGAGATTGCAGCCGCGCTGAAGGAGCAGTACGGCTATGATATTGATAAGAAGAAGATGGTACTGAACGATTCGATTAAGAATATAGGAACCTATACGCTGCCGGTCAAGCTCCATCCGAAGGTAACGGCCGAGCTGACGGTTCAGGTGGAAGGAATCTAAACGGCTATGGATGAAGCGCTGATTAAACGGATCCCTCCTCACAGTACGGAGGCGGAACAGTCGGTAATCGGTTCCATGATTATGGACAGAGATGCTATTATCGCCGCGACGGAGCTGATAAGCGCCCAGGATTTTTACAATCATCAGTATGGAATTCTGTTTGACGCAATGGCAGAGCTGTTCAATGAAGGCCGGCCGGTTGATCTGATTACGCTTCAGGACAGACTGAAGGAAAAGGATGTTCCGCCGGAGGTTTACAGCCTTGAATTCATTGGCGCGCTGCTGCAGTCGGTTCCTACCTCGACCAATGTCAGGCATTATGCGCAGATTGTCGCCGACAAGGCGGTTCTGCGAAGGCTGATTAAGACTGCGGAGGGGATTGCCAATACCTGTTATTTGGATAAGGAGAGAGTGGAGCAGATCCTGGAAGATACCGAGAAGCAGGTGTTTGATATTGTACAGAACAGGGGAAGCGCCGATTTCGTAAGCATTAAGGATGTGGTGCTTCAGTCTCTGGAGTCCATTGAGGCAGCGTCGCGGAACAAGGGCAGCGTGACCGGAATCGCGACAGGCTTCTATGATCTGGATTATAAGACGACGGGGCTGCAGCCGTCGGATCTGATTCTGATTGCGGCGCGTCCTTCTATGGGAAAAACGGCGTTCGTGCTGAATATTGCGGAATATGTGGCGATCCGCTCTCATATTACAACGGCCATCTTCAGTCTGGAAATGTCAAAGAATCAGCTTGTGAACCGTCTGCTGTCCATGAATTCCCGGGTAGATTCTCAGGCAATCAGAACCGGAGAGCTTCAGGATGAGGACTGGGCCAAGCTGATGGAGAGCGCAAGAATCATAGGAGAATCCAGTCTGATTATTGATGATACGCCGGGAATCTCCGTTGCCGAGCTGCGTTCCAAATGCAGGAAGTTTAAGCTGGAGAATAATCTCGGGCTGGTGATTATCGACTATCTTCAGCTTATGTCCGGCGGCAGAAGAGCGGAGTCAAGGCAGCAGGAGATTTCTGATATATCACGCTCCCTGAAGGCGCTTGCAAGGGAGATTCAGTGTCCGGTTATCGCGCTGTCACAGCTGTCCCGCGCCGTAGAGCAGCGGCCGGACAAGCGACCGATGCTTTCGGATCTGAGAGAGTCGGGCGCGATTGAGCAGGATGCCGACGTTGTTATGTTCATTTACAGAGACGAGTATTATAATCATGATACAGAGGATGCGGGAATATCCGAGATTATTATCGGCAAGCAGAGAAACGGGCCTACGGGAACCGTAAAGCTTGCCTACATGGCTCAATATACCAAATTTGCCAATCTTGAGAACCGCGGCGGACAGAGAGGATCCTGATCCTCTCTGTCTTTTTTTGTCTATCAAAAGTTAAGAAACTGTATGCGGCAAACTTGAAAAGCCGGTCCTGGAACCTTATAATAATTGTAAAAGATTTACATGCGGGATTTATATGCCTTGGCATGCCCTGCATGGAATAAAGGAGGAGCTCTATGGAGGAAACCCGATATATGATTTCAGACGCCGCGAAACGGATTGATGTGGAGCCGCATGTACTCCGATACTGGGAAGAAGAGCTGGAAATGGAGATACCAAGGAATGAGATGGGACACCGTTACTACCGGGATGAGGATATTGAAACAATGCGAGCCGTAAAGCGGCTGAAGGATCAGGGGTTTCAGCTGAAGGCAATTAAGATGCTGCTTCCGGATATCCGCAGGGTGGAGCAGCTTGAGCCGGGTAAGCTTCTTAGCTTAAAGGAGCAGCTTGAGCTTGTGATGGGAATTACTCCGTCCGAGACATCCGATGCTGAGGCTGCCGCAGCAAGTGAGGAGAATTCGGAGGATGGAGCGGGGCAGCAGGAGGAGTACGGAGTCGCGCTGACGCCGGAGGACAGAATGATTCAGTTCAGGGAGATCATGAATGATATTGTGACCGGCGCTCTGGCAGGCAATAACGGGAGGCTTGCCAAGGCCGTCAGTGATTCCGTTACCAATCGGGTGATCAAAGAGATGGATTATCTGATGCGGCTGAAGGAGGATAAAGAAGAGGAACGGTATAAGCAGCTTGACCGGACGATCCGGGAATATCAGGAGGGGAAGAGAATGACGGCCGCGGCCAGGGAAAGAAAGAAAAGGCTGTTCTTCTGGAAAAAACATACGGAGGGTTATCCCGGATGATCTCCGGGAATCTTATCAGGACGCAGAACGGGCAGGCTCTTCCTCGCAGAAGGCCTGCCCGTTCCACATTAAAACTGCCGTCTCCGGCAAAAGATTAAGCCTCAGAAATAGCGCCTGCCGGGCATGCGCCCTCACATGCTCCGCAGTCGATGCAGGTATCCGCATCAATCACATACTTGCCGTCACCCTGGGAAATAGCGCCTACCGGACATTCTGCCTCGCAGGTTCCGCAGCTTAAACATTCATCAGAAATTACACGTGCCATAAACTCATCCTCCTTTATTGTTGTTTCCTACATTTTAATATAAATACGCAAATAATACAAGCAATTTTTTTCACAAATCAAACCTTGACAGAGGATAAGGTTTTGGAGTATAGTTGTTTCGATAAGGAAAGAAGGAGGTATCTGTTATGGCAAAGGTTACAAAGGATATGACGATCGGCGAGATTATCCGCATCGACAAGGCTGTCATACCGGTGCTTTTAGATGCCGGCATGCATTGCCTCGGCTGTCCGTCCGCGCAGGGAGAGTCCCTGGAGGAGGCCGCGATGGTTCATGGGCTCGATGCCGATACGCTGGTTGAGGAAGTGAATAAAGTACTGCAGTAACTGCAGATAAGGGGATGACGCCATGACGGGTCATCCCCTTTTATATTGTCTGTCAATGAACGGCAGTCTCGGACGTCCGTCCGCGGAGTCATCAGAGACTGGCAAGGACTTCAACGGCTTTGTCCGTGACAACCGGCGAGAAATGTTCCTCGTAATAAGAGAGGCTCGCGTAGGTGGTCTGTTCGCAGGAGCCGTATTCCGAAGCGATGTTGCAGACCTTGTTGAATTCTTCGGGCGAATGCTCGGAGATATGAAGCACGAGGTAATACCGGTTCTGTACCGAATCCTTATACAGGCTGTTCCTGCCGTGGTAGAACGGAGCAATAACCGTGCAGAGCGAGCAGACATCCGTCAGCTTCCGGAAGGAATAGCTCCGTACAAGAGAGGAAGGGGCCGCAGAGGACGGATTCGAGGGCCTCATATTCTTGGTCTTCTTGCGCTTCTTCTCGGCCGGCTGCTTCTTTGCCCGGTCTTTCTTGTCGGGATCTTCGTCGAATATATGTTCAAGCTGATCAAAGCAGTTAAGTATCTCATCTGCATAGGCATCCTTTTTTGGCGTGCCGTACTCCTCTTCCTCCTGTTCTTCGTAGGGAGTAAAATTGGAGAATCGGGTGTCCAGTTCTTCCGGATCTTCTACTTTGGTGACAACCAGTACCAGACAATCAGGAGAAACGGGAATCGCTTCTATCATAAGAGGAAGGTCATCTACTTCAAAGCCGCATTCATAAGAAGCCTGCTGCATCAGTTCGCGGAACAGAGCCTTGGCCTTAGCCGTACCGTAAGCAAGCTCGCTGATCTTAAGCTCACGATCGATTAAATCGTTCTTGTTCAATGTACACCGAATCTGGGTATCACTGATCTTCTCTATCTTCATCAATCACACCTCCTCCAATCACGTGAAAAATAGAGCTGTATATACGTTTCAAAGTATATAGTAAAATGTGTGAGAAGTCAACTGTGGAATTTGTGAAATGTGGAGAAAAAATAAGTTCCTCAAACAGAGAAAAACAAATATAAATTAAAAAATTTTTGTGCGCAATCTATAAAAAACAGGACTTCGATTGTATATTCAAACAACAGGTTTGGGATTGAAAATCCATCCGGCAGTTATTATAATAATAGCAGATTATCCAAAAGGCAGGCAGCGCCGGACGGCCCGGAAAGGAGAGAATGGAGAATACGGTACTATACGGGAAGTATAGGATATTACGCACATTGAGCAGCAGGGATACCGGGGATGTCCATCTTGCGGAGCATACCATGCTGCATACCTGCCGAATTCTGAAGCGGCTGAATAAGCAGAATCCCTGCTATGATCAGCTGAAGAAGGAGGCTGACATTCTGAAGCGCCTGAATCATCCGTGTATTCCGGCTTTATATGATATCCTGGAGGATCAGGAGCATATGATTCTGGTAGAGGAATATATGGAGGGCGAATCTCTTAAGTCCTTTTGCGCGCGTGGCGAAGGGCTTTCAGAAGAACTTTTCTATGATTTTGCAGTACAAATCTGCGATATTCTGCATTATCTGCACTCTTTAGAGGATGAATTGCTGTATCTCGATTTAAAGCCGGAGAATATACTGATTTCCGGACGGAACCTGTCGCTGGTTGATTTCGGATGCGCAGTACCGGCTTCCCGGGCAGATCAGAGAAGGTACGGGTTCGGTACGCCCGGGTTTGCCGCGCCTGAATTAAAGCAGGGAGGAGCCGTATCTGTTCGAACCGATATCTATTCCGCCGGAATGGTAATCAGTTATCTGTATTCGCATCTGAACCGCGGTACGGACAGGCGGACAGTACGTTCTGCCGGAAGGATTGGCGGGATTATCGGAAGATGCAGGCTGGAAGACCCGGATAAGCGGTATCCGAACATATCAGAGCTGAAAAAGGAGCTGACGGCGGCAGCCCCAAAATGCCACATAAAAGAAAAGGATAATCGGAAAAAACACATATTGTCACAGGGCGCAGCGCGGGACGCCTCCCGCATACTGCGCCGGAGAGGAAAGGGGGAAGAAAAACAAAGAGCGCAGAATGGCCGGATTGGGGTATATGGAATTCACAGGGCGGCCGGAGTAACCTGTACCGCAATTCAGATTGCGCTGTATCTGAAGCGGCGCCGGAAGAAGGCTTCGGTCGCGATCCTTGAGATGAGCGGGAAAGAAGACTTTATCCAGCTGGAATCGTGGTATTTCGAGACTGAGCTTTTGGAATGTACGGATGAGTCCTTCCTGATCAGAGGTGTGGATTTTTGGAAGGGAGTTACGGAGGAGAAGGCTCTCAGGCTGTATAACAGCGGATATGATTATCTGGTACTGGATTTGGGAAGCGGCATGAGGGCCAGGAAGGAGCTGCTTGGATGCGGAAGAAAGATTGTGATCGGAAGCGGGGCGCCATGGAGAACGGGAAGCTGGAGGACATATTTTGACGATATGAAAGAGCTTGGGAGAACGGACGACTGGAGCTACCTGTTTCTGCCGTGCGTAGGGAAGATGCCGGTAATGGCCGGTATTCCGGATGTGTATGAGATGCCCCGATCGGCCTCTGTGCTTGAGAGTACACGGGAGATGGAAGAACTGTTCGAACGGCTGCTGTAAAGCAGGGGCGGATAAGGGTCCGCCCTGAACTCCGGAATCGTCAGGGCGGTCTGTAAGCTGCGAAAGGACATGAGATGTCTGAGATTCCATATTATTATATCTGCGGATCCTGTTAGTTATCATATCACAAGCTTCTTATCCGATCAGACTGAAATGAATCTGTCAGATATCAGGGTGCCGGCGCAGCCGCATAACCGCCGTTATGGCAGACAAACGGGCTCTGAGGAGGCTCGTTCCAAAGCCCCGGGAGAATGGGGAGATGAGATGAACAAAAGAGCGATGTATTACAGAGAAGCCCTGCTTCGGGAAATCCGTGAATTCCTGGAGAAGGGGATTGAGGTTATGATTGACGGAGAAGACTATGACGAGTCGGAAAGCCCGTCGGAAATCAGTGTTGTCCTTGAAAGCGGAAGCTATATGAAGTATTATACCGGGGACGACAGCGGCAGAATCATCGCCGTAGAGTTTAACAAAGTAAGGGATACAAGGAAATAAGATCCGGTCAAAGGCGGCGCCTATCATGCCCTGCGGCGTACCCCCATACCTTTCAGGGAAGCCGCCTTTGACATTTTAAGCCGGATACGGAAAGGAACCGCAAAAAAATGTCGAAATAACTAATGACGATAATGCAAATAAATGATATAATGGAAACGGTCATTCATTCAATTAATCAAAGCAGGAGGATAGAGAAGATGGACAGACGTGCAAAACTGGCGGCGGCCGGTTCTATATTTGTATTAGTCGTGATTGTTATAGCCGTATCGGCAATTTTAATAAAAAGATTTACACCGAGCAGGGAAGTAATGCCGCTTGAGGAATATTATCAGGCGGAGGAGGGGGACGTGCTGGTAATGCTTCACGATCAGTACTGTGAAGAAACCGCGAAGCTGATTGACGGACAGATATATTTCCGCTTTGACATGGTTCAGGAGCTGTTCAATCACAGGTTTTACTGGGATGAGAACGAGAATATTCTGTCCTATACAACACCCACGGAGATTATAAGAGCCGAGGTAGGAAGCCAGGATTATACCGTGAATATGAACAAGACAACCGTGCAGTATCAGATTGTAAAGACTCAGGGGGACGCGGTTTATCTGGCGGCGGAATTTGTGAAGCAGTATTCGGATATGGACTATCAGTTCTATGAGGATCCGGATCGTGTTACCGTGCAGTATGAGTGGAAGGACTATCTGTATGCGGATGTCAGAAGGGCGACGCAGCTGAGGACTGAGCCGGACATTAAGAGCCCGATTCTGCGTGAGCTTGAAACCGGAGAGAAGCTGCTGTATGTGGACGCGGCAACCGAGCAGGAACAGAACGGTTTTGTCAAGGTAATGACGGCGGACGGGATTATCGGGTATGTGCAGACCAGAGCCCTTACGGATTCTTATTATGAGACGCTTGAGAGCGACTTCGAAGCGCCGGTATATACCAGCATTCAGAGAGATTATACGATTAATATGGTCTGGCATCAGGTGACGAATCAGAGCGCGAATGACAATGTAATGTCTCTTCTGGAGAATACGAAGGGAATCACTGCGATTTCGCCGACCTGGTTCCGGATTGCAAGTGTGGACGGGACTCTGTCTTCGCTCGCAAGCGAAAGTTATGTGGCCAGAATGAAGGAGCAGGGAATAGAAGTATGGGCGCTTGTGGATAATTTTCATCCGGATGTGGATACCTTTCAGGTGCTCAGCTATACGTCCCGAAGAGAGCGGCTGGTGAATGAGATTATTGCGGCTGCCATTAAGTACGGATTGAATGGCATTAATATAGATTTTGAAAGTCTGGATGTGGAAACAGGACCGCATTATATTCAGTTCCTGCGTGAGCTGTCCGTGAAGTGCAGGACGAATGGTATTGTGCTGTCCGTGGACAATTATGTCCCGGCTTCCTATAATGCTTTCTATGACAGGGAGGAACAGGGAGAGATTGTTGATTATGTTATTATCATGGGATATGACGAGCATCACAGCAGATCAGAAACGGCAGGCTCGGTTGCTTCTATCGGTTATACGAGGGAAGCGCTTGAGAATACGTTGGAGGAGGTTCCTGCAGAGAAGATTATTATGGGAATTCCGTTCTATACCAGGCTGTGGAGAGAGGCGACGATTGACGGAGTCACATCCCTGAGCTCCGAAGCGCTTTCCATGGCCAGCGCTGAAAGCGTAATCGAACAGTACGGAGCCGAACCGGTATGGGATGAGGAAACAGGGCAGTATTATATTGAATATGAGAGGGATGGCGCAGTCTATAAGATGTGGCAGGAAGAGGAGCGATCCATAGAAGAGAAGATGAAGGTAATTCACGACGCACAGATCGCGGGAGTTGCCGCATGGAGGCTTGGTTATGAAACGCCGGAGATCTGGAATGTAATTCTGAGATATGTGAACTGATAACCGTTAATTTCATTAAAGAAGCGGCATGGAAGCCGCGCCGGGAACATAGAATAGTAAAAAGCGAGTTTCGGAGCAATGACTATGAAATATATCAGCTTTTTTCTGTTTGTGTGCCTGTGCGCGGCTGTCGCGCTTTTTTCGGGAGAGAGAGGACAGGAGCGTTCAAAGCTTCTTGGAGCCTGGATTGAGGGAGAATCCGCAGTGGAAGCGTATGAATCCGGAAGCAGAAGGACAAAAGCAGAGACGGTTGTCGTGGTAGATCCCGGCCACGGAGGGAATGATCCCGGCAAAGTGGGCGTGGGCGGCGTGGAGGAAAAGGGAATTAACCTCTCGATTGCCGGACGGCTTAAGAGTCTGCTTGAGTTAAACGATATTACGGTTGTTATGACAAGAGAGACGGACGAAGGACTGTATGATTCTTCCGCTTCCAATAAAAAGGCGGATGATCTGAAGAAGCGGGTGAAGCTGATAGAAGAAAGCGGCGCGAGCGTGGCGGTCAGTATCCATCAGAACAGTTATACGGACGCATCCTGCCGGGGAGCGCAGACATTCTATTACACGGGCTCTTCCGAGGGAGAGGAATTGGCCCGGATTCTTCTGGAACAGCTGAAGGCGGTGTTGAATGACGGGAATCACAGAACAGAAAAAGGAAATGACAGCTATTATATGCTGAAAAAAACCACAATTCCAACGGTTATTGTGGAATGTGGATTTTTATCGAATCCAAATGAGAAAGAGATGCTGCTCTCGGAAGAGTACCAGGAGAAAATTGCGTGGGCGCTGCATCTTGGAATTCTCGAATATCTCAATACCATACAACAGCCGGCTATGTAGCGGATTCCGAGTGCATACCGGGCGTATATAGAACGGAACGATTGCGTCCCGTTCGTTTGGCATGGTACAGCGCGGAGTCCGCACATTCCATGAATTTCTTCAGATTAAAGCCGGGGGAAAGGGTATCCGCCGCGATTCCGACGCTGACTGTGATGCGCTTCTCCGGACATGAGCCGTGCGGGATGTTGAGGTTATAGATTGTCAGGCGGAGATATTCTGCCAGTTCCATGCCTTCTTCCCTGCTGAGACCGGGAACAATAATGAAGAATTCTTCACCGCCGTACCGCAGGGCATAATAGTTATCTGTATGATTATATTTATTAAGTTCTGCCGCAATCTTCTTAAGGCAGGCATCGCCCTCAAGATGGCCATAGGTATCATTATACTGTTTAAAGTGGTCGATATCCAGCATAACGCCCGCCACGGTCATTCCGTCATATTCCCTGCCCGTCAGCTTCTGATAGATGGTATCGGTAAGATATCTGCGGTTATACAGCTGAGTCAGCTGATCAGTCAGGGCAATGCGGTTCAGCGCTTCGTTCATCCTGCAGATTTCGTCATATTGTCCCAGCATAATCAGCTTGTTATAAAGAGAAACAATCCGGTAATGATATAAATTTATCGAAACAAGAATAGAAATCAGTGTAATAAAAATACTGTTCACCATGTTGCTGAACAGATTGTTTGTACCGCCCGGAAGAAGGGGCAGAATCGCATTAAGGAACAGGCAGGACACACCATATACGGCCACGCTTTGCCAGGGTTTGATAATGCAGAATACGGCTGTGGTCGGCATCATATAGCAATACACAATCAGCCCGTTTCCACCAAATTGATCCAGAAAAGTTATCATACAGGACCAGAGACAGAGATAAGCGGCCACATATATCTCATAGCGAAGAAAATTAAAGCGGCCGCCTGAACGCTCCCATTTTTTCAGAAGGAACAGAAAGACAGAAAAAGGGATCAGGAGCATAAAATAAAGTATAAAATAGCCGCTTCGTCTGGGCGTGGAGAACGGACCTCCCTCTTTAAAAAGAAAGGTCAGAATCATAAAGCTCTGCATACACAGAATCACGATGCAGAGCATTTTATATGTAGACAGGGCGTCCTGTACGAGGTGCTGTTCGATTTCTGCCTCATACTTTTTGTCAGCCGGATATTGAAAAAAAGCTTTCAGGTTTGAAAAAGCAGTCATGGCGGTCTCCTGTTCCTGTGAGATTATTCAAGGGTATTATTAATCTTGATTATATCATAAAAAAGAATACGGAACAAGAAGAAAAATAAGTAAAACCAAAATGGTATGTACAGCAGATGTCCGTACAGTCAGAAAATACTGCAGGGCAAATTTTATATTGTATTGAAAATCTCTTTGATCTATAATGTAAGATAATGTGAAAAACAGTCAGGAGAGGATTTCATAAGATGCATACAATTATTCAGAGGATAGATTTAGAAGGAGATCTGAAGGAGCAGCTGAAGGAAGCAGCCGCGATTATAAGAAGGGGAGGGCTGGTAGCGTTTCCGACCGAGACGGTGTACGGCCTCGGCGGGGATGCGCTGAATCCGAACGCGTCGGCAGCAATTTACGCGGCAAAGGGAAGACCATCGGATAACCCGCTGATTGTTCATATCGCGGATGAGGGAGCGCTTGAAAGGATTGCATCGGAAGTACCAGAAAAGGCATATCTCCTGGCTGAGAGATTCTGGCCCGGGCCTCTTACGATACTGCTTCATAAAAGCGGGCTGGTGCCGAAGGAGACGACAGGAGGGCTTGAGACCGTGGGCATCCGCATGCCGTCCCATCTGATTGCCCGCGCGCTGATTGAAGTGTCGGGAACCTATATCGCGGCGCCGAGCGCCAACCGGTCGGGAAGGCCGAGTACGACAAGCGCGCAGCATGTGATCGAAGATCTGAACGGGAGAGTCGATATGATTCTCGACGGCGGCCATGTGCCGCTTGGCCTGGAGTCTACGATTATCGATTTGACTGCCGAGGTGCCCCTGGTTCTGAGGCCGGGTTATATTACCTTAGAGGAACTGACAGAGACAATCGGCCGGGTGGAGTATGACAGGGCGGTAACGCTGCACAGGAAAGATGACACCATTGTGGCAAAAGCGCCCGGTATGAAGTACCGGCATTACGCGCCGCAGGGGAATCTGGTTATCTACGAAGGGGAAGCAAATAAGGTGGTAAGGGCAATCAATGAGCAGGCAGAAAGGTGTGTGCGGGCAGGCGAGAAGGTCGGAATTCTTGCGGCGGATGAGACGGCGGATTCCTACCACTACGGGGCGGTCCGGCAGATTGGATCGCGCGCCAGGGAAGAGGTGATAGCGGCTCATTTATTTGACTGTCTGCGGGAATTTGACGATCTGGGCGTTACCCGGATCTTTTCGGAAAGCTTTGAGGATAATTCACTTGGACAGGCAATCATGAACCGGCTGCTGAAGGCGGCAGGATATCAGGTTGTTGAGATCCGGTAAGCTCTATAATACGGATACAAGGAGTTTTGCAATATGAACAGATATCGGAAAATATTATTTGTGTGTACCGGCAATACATGCCGCAGCCCGATGGCAGAGACGATTCTGAAGAGCCTGATGCCGGAGCAGGAGGTGATATCCCGGGGACTTGTCGTATTGTTCCCGGAGCCGGTGAATCCGAAGGCCGAGACTGTGCTTGCGAATCATAATCTGAAGATTGCGAATCATGTGACGCGCGGCCTTCGGCCGGCTGATATGGAAGAAGGGACACTGGTTCTGACCATGACGGAGGAACAAAAAGGGCGCATCATCAAGAATTATGGGATAAAGGAGAATGTCTACACGCTGAAGGAGTATGTCGGAGAGCTGGGCGATGTGACGGATCCTTACGGTGGTACGCTGATGGATTACGAGGATTGCTGCGTGGAGCTTGTAAGACTGATTAAGAAGCTGGTATATAAGCTTGCGGAAGAATGAAAGCCGATCGGATGAGAAAGGAGAACGGAAAGAATGATAGCATTAGGCTGTGATCACGGAGGATTTGAACTGAAGCAGGAGATTATGCGTTTTCTTGAAGAGAAGAAGATCAGTTACCGGGACTGCGGAACTTATACGAAGGATTCGTGCGACTATCCGGAATATGCAAAGAAGGTAGCCGAACAGATTCGGTCCGGCGAGTGCGAGAAGGGAATCCTGATCTGCGGAACGGGAATTGGAATCTCCATTGCTGCCAATAAGGTGAAGGGAATCCGTGCGGCTCTCTGCCACGACTGCTTTTCCGCAGAGGCGACCAGGCTGCATAATGACGCGAATATCCTGTGTATGGGCGGCAGGGTCGTGGGACCCGGGCTTGCGCTCAAGATTGTTGATGTCTTTTTGAATACGCCGTTCTCTGGCGATGAGCGGCATATCAGGAGAATCGGGCTGATAGAAGAAGAATAATACGTTTACTGCGTAAAACATTAAAGACGGCGCAGATCCGGACAGAGGCTTTGGCAATATCCGGATCTGCGCCGTCTTTGTTATGAGGGACGACAGGTCCCGGCTTCCGCGCTTTTGTCCGGCCGGACAGCAGACGGGGAGGGATTCTGTCCGGCGCCTGCGGCTTCCGCTTTGATGATCGGAAGCCGGTAGTTCGAAAAATGCCCGTTATAGATCAGGGCGAGAAGCCGATCCGCCGTATGAAGCGCAAGAAGCGCCGTCTCTTCGGAAATCAGCCGCTGTTCCCGCGCCGAAGCCAGTTCGCCAAGGTCCAGCACCTTTACAAAACCATTGTCATAAAGAACAATATCTAATAACAAATCTTCAAAAATAATCTGGTTCTCATCCGGTTCTCTGACAGTTCTTATGATGTCGCAGTACCAGTATACCAGCTCTTCCTGTTTATTGTAAACCTTGCTGATTTTGAAGCCTTCCTCCGTATAGTAGGCGGATATGCCCCTCGCGATGTCACAGCGGGGTTTTAATGTGGTCCAGCTGGTTATAATAAGATTATTCTCATAATGAAGAATTACATCATCCTTCAGATAAATGAGCTCCTCCGGAATGAATCGTCTGCGGTACAGCTTCGGCAGCTCCATGAGAAGTCCCTCCCTTCCTGACCTATCAGTGTGATATTAAAAAAGATATATGCTCTTTTTCAAAGCGCTATATTTTATCTATTATATCATATCGACAGAATATTGAAAGCAAAAAATCTTAAAAAAAGGGAATACTATGGCAGAAGGGGCCGGTGTCTCCCCGGAGAGCAGAGGCGGAATCAGGACGGTGTAAGAAAGGAAACGACAGATGGATGAATGGAAAGAAACAATAAGGGAATTATATATAGGTATCGGTATCTGTACGCTGATCTTCGCGGCAGCGGGAGGGCTTCTTGTACAGGCGAGGGCCGCATGGATCTCGGGAGCTGCGCTCGGAGGAGCTGAGGCAGCCCTTCTGGCCCGGCACATGGCGCACAGAATATCCGGATAAATGGATATGGAACCGAAGGCGGCAGCCGGATATATCAGGCGCGGTACAATATTCCGGATGCTTGTCATGATCCTGACAGTTCTGCTTGCAGTCCTGCTTCCCGGATATTTTCATGTGGTAGGAGTGATTGCGGGGATCTTAAGTCTCAAATTTGGAGCTCTTCTGCAGCCGCTTGTTCACAGGTGCCGGAGGAAAATGAGAAAAGAGAGGTGAGAGAATGGGAACGGAGCGATTCGCAGGGAATGTATCGATCGGAGTGGACGGATTCCTTCGGTATGAAGTATTCGGCCAAGAGGTCTGGATTACAACTACTCATATCGGAATGGGACTGATTACGGCGACGCTTCTGATAATAGCCGTGACAGTGAACCGGACAGTCAGGAGAGCCGCTCCCGATCAGTCGCCGTCCGGCTTTTTGAACGTGATTGAGATGATGGTAGAAGCGATCGATCGCCTGACCCTGACCAATATGGGAAAGCAGCACGGACACAAATTTTCAAACTACATTGGTACGCTGTTCCTGTTTCTGATGCTGTCCAATATGGCGGGGGTGTTCGGACTGCGCTCACCGACGGCGGACTACGGCGTCACGCTTGCGCTTGGACTAATCACCTTTTTTCTGATTCATTACAATGGCCTGAAATATCAGAAGGCCAGACACGTGACGAATCTGTTCCGTCCAATCTTTCTGGCTCCGATTCAGATCATTGGAGAAATCGCGACGCCGCTGTCGCTGTCTTTGAGGCTCTTTGGCAATGTTCTGTCCGGAACCGTACTGCTCGGACTGGTATACGGACTATTGCCGCGGGTGTTGCTGGTGATTGTTCCAGCATTCCTGCATGCTTATCTGGATGTATTTTCCGGTGCCGTCCAGACTTATGTATTTTGCATGCTGACGATGGTATTTATTGCACAGACATTTGATGTGAAGGAGGAGACATTATGATTACAGATCAGGGTTTAGTATTGGCATGCTCCGCAATCGGAGCCGGCATTGCAATGATCGCGGGAATCGGACCCGGAATCGGGCAGGGAATTGCGGCCGGTTACGGCGCGTCTGCGGTCGGTCGGAATCCGGGAGCAAGGGGCAGTATTATGTCAACCATGCTCTTAGGGCAGGCTGTTGCCGAAACAACGGGATTATACGGGTTTGCCGTTGCCATTATTCTGTTATTTGCAAATCCGCTGCTTGGAAGGCTGTAGGAGATGTTAAGACAAAAGGCTCTGGGAAGGAGGTTCTGATTTGAACGGCGGGGAAACATGCTTGAACATGATGGATATCACCTTTCTGGCCGGCGCCTCATCCGGTGAAACGCTTACAGACAGGCTGTTCGGACTTGACATGCAGCTGATTGCTGATACCTGCATTACGGCATTGAATGTATTTGTGCTGTTCGTACTGCTTTCCTTTCTCCTGTTCAATCCTGTCAGAAAACTTATGAAGCAGAGGCAGGAGAAGATAAGGGAGGAGCTTGAGGCGGCGGATGAGGATAAAAAAGAGGCGGTTCGTTATAAGGCAGAATATGAAGATAAGCTCAGAAATGTGGATCAGGCTGCGGATCAGATTCTGAGAGAAGCCGGCAGCCGCGCGAAGGAACGGGAAGCGGCAATTCTTGCGCAGGCAAAGGAGGAGGCGGAGGAAATACGGGAACGAACGAAGCGGGAGCTTGTTCTTATGGAGGAAGCAATGAAGGATAAGATGCATAGAGAGATGATATCTGTTGCGGCGGCTATGGCCGGGCAGGTGATTGCCTCTGCTCTGAAGGAGGAACAGGATCGCCTGATCGAAGAGACAATGAAGGAAATGAGTGAGAGTACATGGAAGCAGTAGCGGCAAGGGTATACGGAAGGGCTTTGTTTGAACTAGCGCAGGAGGAGAGGAGGGTTGATGCGGCCGCTTCGGAGGTCTCCCGCGTCAGGACAGCCTTAAGGGAGAATCCGGAGCTTATCCGGCTGCTGAAGCATCCAAAGCTGTCTGTGGCGGAAAAGCTGACGGTCGTAGAGGCTGTCTTTCATGGAAGGGTATCCGGGGAGATGATGGGATTCCTGGCGGCGGCAGTGAAAAACGGGCGCTATGGAGAGCTGGACGCGATGCTTGGATATTTTGAGGCCTGTGTCAGAGAATACAGACGGATCGGCACGGTATCCGTAATCACTGCCTGCAGGCTTACGAATGCGCAGAAGAAGCGGATTGAGGACAGGCTGCTTGCGCTTACGGACTACACGGCGCTTGAGACCGAATATCAAACGGATCCGTCTCTGATAGGAGGATTGATTATCCGGATCGGGGATCGTCAGGTGGATGCGAGCATAAAAACAAGGCTTGATATGATGATAAGAAGCCTGCGAAACAAAGCGGCAGGATCAGGCCGGAAATGAATAACAGGAACAGAAGCGAGGTGGATATAGCTTGGATTTAAGGCCGGAAGAAATCAGCTCTGTGATAAAAGAACAGATTAGAAGCTATCAGGGCAGACTTGAGGTATCGGATGTCGGAACCGTCATCTGGGCGGCGGACGGCATTGCGAGGATTCATGGACTGAAGCATGCCATGCAGGGCGAGCTGCTTGAGTTCCCGGGAGAGGTTCTTGGAATGGTTCTGAACCTGGAGGAGGATCATGTAGGCGCGGCGCTGCTTGGAGGTATCCAGGATGTCCGCGAAGGAGATACGGTCAGAGGAACCGGGCGCGTGGCGGAGATCCCGGCAGGAGACACTCTGCTCGGCCGGGTCGTGAACGCGCTGGGACAGCCGATAGACGGAAAGGGGCCGATTCATGCGGCAAAGATGAGAAGGATCGAATCCGCAGCGCCGGGGGTAATGGAACGCAGGTCCGTTCATACCCCGCTTCAAACGGGGATTAAGGCAATTGATTCCATGATTCCAATCGGACGCGGACAGAGAGAGCTGATTATCGGAGATCGCCAGACCGGAAAGACAGCCATCGCGCTGGATGCCATTATCAGCCAGAAAACGCAGAAGGTCCGCTGCATCTATGTTGCCGTCGGTCAGAAGGCCTCTGCCGCCGCGGGGGTTGTTAAGACCCTTCAGGAGCATGGAGCTATGGATTACACTACCGTGGTTGTATCAACCGCAAGCGATCCGGCGCCGCTGCAGTATCTTGCGCCCTATTCCGGCTGCGCAATTGGGGAAGAATGGATGGAGGCGGGCAGGGACGTTCTGATTATTTATGATGATCTGACCAGACATGCGGCCGCGTACCGTACCATGTCCCTGCTGCTTAAAAGACCGCCGGGGCGCGAGGCATATCCGGGGGACGTCTTTTACCTGCATTCCAGACTTCTCGAGCGCGCGGCAAGGCTTTCTGACGAAGCGGGAGGGGGATCTCTTACCGCGCTTCCGATTATTGAAACGCAGGCAGGCGATGTATCCGCCTATATTCCGACGAATGTAATCTCCATTACAGATGGACAAAT
>DVNP01000190.1 GCA_018714285.1 Candidatus Caccomorpha excrementavium
GACTGTGCTTGATGAGGATGGAATGAATATCTCAAAGGGCCAGAAGCAGCTTTTGACCATTGCGAGAGCCATGCTTCTGGACGCGAAGATGCTGATTCTGGATGAGGCAACCTCCAATGTGGATACCCGTACAGAGATTCAGATCCAGAAGGCGATGAGAAGGCTGATGGCGGACAAGACCTGCTTTGTAATTGCGCACCGGCTGTCTACGATACAGAATGCGGATATGATTTTGGTAATCGACCACGGTAATGTTGCGGAACAGGGAACGCATGAGGAACTGATGAAAAAGAAGGGCTTATACTATCAGATGTATGCTTCACAGTTCCAGTGACGGGAATCAGGGCGCGGCCTTTCTGTTCCTGCGGCGCGAGGTTTTTCTCATAAGCTTTTTGGAAAGGATTCCTTCAGGCTTTCTGGGAGCGCGGCTTTTCGGGCGGGAGAGCTGCTTTATGGCGCAGAATACATAATATCCGTCATCCTCGGTAATCGTTACGCCGCCGAAGACAGAGATCAGCTTGTTCTTGTACCATTCCCGGCGTTTTGTCACCATATACAGCCGGCCGCCCGGAACAAGCCTCTGCCAGCTTCCTTCTATGAAGCGCCTGGCTACCGAGAAATCCGCATGGTAGGGCGGATTCGAGAGAATCAGGGTAAAATCTGTCCGGGGAATTCCGTCGAATCCGTCGCTCTGGAGGATCCGGATATCCGGAACGTTGTTCCGGACGGCATTCCTTCGCGAGACTGCAACGGCGTCTGCCGACAGATCTGACATTACGACCTGTCCGGCGCCGATCAGTCTGGCGGCAAAGATACCGACGGGACCATATCCGCAGCCAAGATCGAGAACGATGTCGTCGGGGGACAAGGTTACGTTCCGAAGCATGGCAAGAGTTCCGCGGTCTATGGCGGAAGGTGAGAAGAGATGCTCCTCGGTCTCAAATTCAAAAGGGATGGAAAGAATCGTAGTATGCAGCATAAGGGACTCCTTTTTTGTTTTCTTGTCTGAAGAAGATTATAGCACAGAGAAGACGGGATGAACAGATTCAGTTTTATTCAGAATAATTAAGATTTTTCTTTAAAATGAACTTATTTTGTGATAGAATAGCAGAGAGAACAGGTTATACTTAAAGGAGGCAATCGAATGGATATTATTTTTTTAAATCCGGTTTTTAAAGAAATGATATGGGGCGGGAACAGGCTTCGCACGGAGTACGGCTATGATATTCCGGGAGATGATACGGGAGAATGCTGGGCGGTCAGCGCGCATCCCAAGGGAGACTGCACGGTCCGGGGCGGCGAGTTTGACGGAATGACTCTTGGCGCTCTCTGGAGGGAGCGCAGGGATCTTTTCGGAGGCGCGGCCGGAGAAGTGTTCCCGCTGCTGATTAAGATTATTGATGCGAAAGCGGATCTGAGCATTCAGGTACATCCGGACGACGCATATGCGGCGGAGCATGAGAACGGAGCGCTCGGCAAGACGGAATGCTGGTATATTCTGGACTGCGATGAGGACGCGCAGATCGTTGTCGGCCATAACGCGAAGGATAAGGAAGAGCTGAAGGAAATGATCGCGCAGGAGAGATGGGACGAGTTAATCCGCGTACGGCCGATTAAGAAGGGGGATTTCTTCCAGATTGAGCCGGGAACGGTGCATGCGATTAAGAAGGGAACCTTAATTCTTGAGACGCAGCAGAGCAGCGACGTTACCTACCGGCTTTATGATTACGGAAGGCTTCAGAACGGAAAGCCGAGGGAATTACATATCGACAAGAGTATTGATGTAATCCGCTGTCCGTATCAGGAATCGCTTACGGGGAGAAAGACGCAGAAGCTTGCGTGCGGCGAGCTGATGACGCTTGTCTCCTGCCCGTTCTATACCGTGTACAGGTTCACCGTGGACGGAAGGCAGGAGATCACTCCGGAAGGGCCATTTACGATTGCCAGTGTCATTGAAGGCAGCGGAAGCATAAATGGAACGCCGGTTAAGAAGGGCGATCATTTTATTCTTCCTGCGGGATTCGGAACCTGTGAAGCGGAAGGAAGCATGACGTTGATTATGTCACATGTGTAATGAATCATCAGACAGCGGCGGCAGACCCCTGTCCGCCAAAGGAGAGACTGAAGATAGGAAGGGTAAGGAATAGATATGAGTGGTTTTTTTAGTATTGACAATCCTTTTTTTACATTTATGGGCAAAGTGTGCGATATGATGATTATCAGCTTGCTCTGGTTTGTCTGCTGTCTTCCGATTGTAACAATCGGACCGGCGACTACGGCGCTGTATTATGTTATGGTTAAGGTAATACGCAGGGAACGGGGTTATGTATTCCGGGAATACTGCCGCTCCTTTAAGGAGAATTTTAAGGTCGGAACAATCAGCGGAGTGATCCTTGTTCTTCTGGCTGTAATTCTCGTCATTGACTATAATTTTGCTATTCAGATGATGCAGCAGAACTCCATGGTCGGGAATATTTTCTTTGCGGTATACTGCGCAATCATTATGATTTGTCTGTGTATCCTGATGTTTATATTTCCGATTTTGTCCCGGTTTACCGTTACGGTTAAAGGTCTGTTCAAGACAGCGTTTTTTATAAGCATCCGCCATTTGCCGACTACAATTCTGCTCATTCTGATTTTTGCCGTAGCCGTTCTCGGATGCTGGCTGACCGTGATCGGAATCGTTATTATTCCTGCCGTCTGCTGTCTGCTTTCTTCTTTTCTGATTGAACGGGTATTCAAAAAATATATGCCGAAACCGGAGGAGTCTGCAGAGGAATCAGGCAAGGATACATGGTATCTTGAATAGGCATAATCTTATACAAGGAGGAGTAAGAAATGGATGATATGTTAAACCGGCTTATTAATTGGAGGGAGCTCGACGATATTATATACGCGGCTCACAACAATCCCCATCAGCTTTTGGGACCTCATCTTACGGAAGATGGAGTTTTAATCAGCGTATTTATTCCTACTGCGGTTTCGGTTACGGTTAAACTCGATAAGACAGGGAAAGAATACGAAATGGACAGGGCGGACGAGCCGGGAGGCTATTATCAGAGCTTTTTCATGGTTATGGTACCCGGAAAGAGAATACCGTCCTACACGCTTGTCGTAACCTATGATAACGGATCAGTTTCGGAATTTCACGATCCGTACGCGTTTGGTCCGGTTATTTCCGAAAAGGATCAGATCCGATTCCATGAAGGACAGCATTATTCCATCTATGAGAAGCTTGGAGCGCATCCGATGGAGATCGGAGGAGTGAAGGGAGTGCTGTTCGCGGTATGGGCGCCGAATGCGTACAGAGTCAGCGTTGTCGGCAACTTCAACCTTTGGGACGGGAGGCGCCACAGTATGAGAAGGCTTGGGGATTCGGGAATATTCGAGCTGTTTATTCCGGAGCTTGAGCCGGGAGAGCTGTATAAATATGAGCTGAAAATCAACGGTCCGCTTCCCGTTCTGAAAGCGGATCCGTATGGCTATCAGTCGGAGAAGCGTCCTGCCAATGCTTCTGTTGTCTGTGATCTGAGTACGTATGAATGGCAGGATTCCGCGTGGATGGAGAACCGAAAGAAGACGGACTGGAAGAAGTCGCCGATGAGCATCTATGAGGTTCATTTAGGATCCTGGAAAAAGCCAGAGAATGAACCGGATCAGTTCTATAATTACAGAGAGATTGCGCCTCTGCTTGCCGATTATGTGAAGGAGATGGGGTATACGCATATTGAGTTGATGCCGGTTATGGAACATCCGCTGGACGCTTCCTGGGGATACCAGGTAACCGGATATTATGCCGCGACCTCGCGCTTTGGAACACCGCAGGATTTTATGTATTTTATGGATTATATGCATCAGAACGGGATCGGAGTGATTCTGGACTGGGTTCCTGCCCATTTTCCGAGAGATGCGTTCGGCCTGGCCAATTTTGACGGAACCTGTCTGTATGAGCATAAGGATCCGAGGCAAGGGGCTCATCCGCACTGGGGCACGTTAATTTATAATTACGGCAGGCCGGAGGTGTCTAATTTCCTGATCTCGAATGCATTGTTCTGGCTTGAGAAGTATCATGCGGACGGTATCCGCATGGATGCAGTGGCATCCATGCTTTATCTGGATTACGGCAAGAACTACGGGGAATGGATTCCCAATAAGTTCGGCGGGAACGAGAATCTTGAGGCGATCGAGTTCCTCCGTAATCTGAATACCGCCGTGAAGAAGAGGAAGGACGGAACGATCATTATCGCCGAGGAGTCTACAGCGTGGCCGAAGGTAACGGGGGATCCGGCGGACGGCGGCCTGGGCTTTGATTATAAGTGGAATATGGGATGGATGAATGATTTTATCTCATATATGAAGACGGATCCTTATTTCCGGGGAAGTATTCAGGATCGCCTGACATTCAGCTTCGCGTATATGTACAGTGAGAATTATGTCCTTGTTCTGTCGCATGATGAGGTCGTGCACGGCAAGGGCTCCATGATCAACAAGATGCCCGGCGAGTATAATCAGAAGTTTGCCAATCTGCGCGCGGCATATGGTTTTATGATGGTTCATCCGGGTAAGAAGCTGCTGTTCATGGGACAGGATTTCGCGCAGTTTGATGAGTGGAACGAGAACAGGGAGCTGGAATGGGATCTGCTTGAATATGACAGCCACAGACAGATGCAGCATTATGTAAAGGCGCTTGCGGCTTTTTACCGCAGTCATCCTGCTTTCTATGAGAAGGACTTTGAAGAGGGCGGATTCGAATGGATTAACGGCGCGGATACAGAGCGGAGTATCCTGGTATTTCTGCGCAAGGGCGGCAGCCCGGAGGACACATTCCTGGTGGTATGTAACTTTACTCCTGTGGTTTATGAGAACTATGTGGTCGGAGTTCCGTATCCCGGCAAGTACAAGGAGGTTTTCAACAGCGACAGGGCGGAGTTTGGCGGCGATGGCATCGGGAATCCGCGTGTGAAGAGCTCAAGGGCGGAGGAATCGGCAGGCAGGGAGAATTCCATTAAGATTACGGTTCCTGCACTTTCGGTTACCATTTTCTCCTGTACTCCGGGCGAGACGAAGAAGGTGTCCAAAAAGGCGTCGGACGGTGCGGGCAAGGAAAAGGAAGGAAAAGCCTCGAAGAAGGAGAAGGCGGCAAAAGCGCCGAAGAAGCGTACCAGGAAAGCTGCCGCGAAGAAGGATCTCGAAGTACAGGAATAATGCACAAATAAAACGGCAGAATCCGGATTATCTTATGTAAAAGAGATGAAATCAGAAATTTTTGAAAAAAAAGCTTTTCAATTCCGGGGAAATGTGGTATTTTACCTGTAGGCGAAATGAGATTCGTCCGGAACAAAGGTGTTCTCAATACTTGAGAACACCTTTTTTACATAACAGAGTAATGCTCCGGAGGGAGAGCGATTTAATTGGAAGGAGACAGGAATATGGCAGAAAAATTGACGGATATCTTTGGAATCGACGTGTTCAATGAAAGCGTGATGGCGGAGCGTCTGCCGAAGAAGACCTTTGCGGCGCTGAAGAAGACCATTGAGAACGGAGAGGATCTGGATCCTCAGGTGGCAGAGGTGGTTGCCAATGCGATGAAGGACTGGGCCATTGAGAGAGGCGCGACCCATTATAC
>DVNP01000191.1 GCA_018714285.1 Candidatus Caccomorpha excrementavium
CGTGCTCTTCAGCTTCCCGAGCGCTTCCGACACCTTCTTCTGTGTAATATTGTCAAGCGCGGAGGTTGCCTCGTCAAACATCAGGATCCTGGGCTTCGGCGCGATTGCCCTCGCAATCATCAGGCGCTGCCTCTGGCCGCCGGATATTCCGCCGCCTCCCTCGCTGATCAGCGTATGCATTCCCATCGGCATTCTCCGGATATCTCCGGCAATTCCCGCGACTTCCGCCGCCTCCCATGCATCCTGCTCCGTAAGCCAGGGCGCGGAGATTAGAATATTCGATATAATATCTCCCGAGAACAGCTTCCCGTTCTGCGTCACAACTCCAATATTGCGCCGCACGGAACGCAGATCCAGCTTATCCAGGTCATTGCCGTCATAATAGACCGCTCCCGTCTGCGGCTTCTCAAATCCCAGCAGAAGCCGCAGCAGCGTACTTTTTCCGCAGCCTGTCTTCCCCACAACGGCAACGTACTGGCCGCGTTTTATTTTAAGATTAATATTACGCAGAATCCACGGCGTATTCTCCGAATACCGAAAGGATACATTATTCAGTTCAATCGTTCCGCCAATCGCCTGTATCATCCGCTTCTTCCGTCCCACCTCGGGCACCTCGGACAGAATCGGCTCCGCCATCTGGTAAGACGGCCGCACATTCGAGATTGCGTCAGTCAATACCACAATCCCGCTCATAGCCGCCGTAATCATTCCGTATGCGGTCTGAAACGCAATATACTCTCCTGCCGAGATATCGGAAGCGGCTGCCATATAATAGATTACAATCGTGCCTCCGAGAGTCAGCACCGTGTTAATCACTCCCTGAAGCTGCACAATCAGCGGCGGCGCATAGGCAAGCCTTACCTTCTCCTTATACAGCCTTGCCCACCTGGAGAACGCCCGCTTCTCCGCGCCGGCCAGCTTGATTTTCTGGATTCCCGAAAACAGACTGAATACCATACCGTACAGGCCGGAGGAAACCGTAAGCTGACGCTTCATCCGCTTCATCTGAATCATATTGATAACGGCCGCAAAGCACGCCTGAAGCAGTATCACCGCAGCAGCCACAAACAGCAGGCTCTGGCCGTAGTGAAAAATCTGCGTAAAATAGACAAGCGAAAATAATATACTCAGAAAAGACGACAGAAGCGTCTGAGCCATGCTGACGCTCATGCTGCCCAGTATGCTGACTCTGCTTGCCAGATCTCCGGAGCTGTACTTCTGAAAGAACGAAGCGGGCAGACTTAAGATCCTCGCCATGGACGCGCTCTCTACGGATACTGAGATCCTTGTACCGATACGCCCCATCAGAAGCTCCCTTACCATTGTCATCAAAAGTCCCGCAACCGTGGAACCCACGAACAAAAAGGCAACCGGAATCAGCAGCGACTCCCTGGCCGCCGGAATGACCGTGGCAAAAATCAGGTTATTGAGATACGGCATAAACATTCCGATCAGCGCAGCCGCAAGGGACGCGAACAAAACCATCACGATATCTGCCGTACACAAAGTACCAAGCATATAAACAGGCAAGTCCTTCAGCGTCAGCTTTCTCAGCGGAAACGGCTTGTAAAAGCAATACGCTTCCACCGCCAGATTTCCGGCCGTTTTATCATTCACGGTAATCCGCCTGCCTGCCGTATAGTCAAAATACTCATATCCAAAGGTCTGCTTCGGAATCAGCGCAACCGTCTCGCCCGCCGCAGTTCTTCCAAGCATCGGTCCCGCTGCCTCTGTCCACCATGCTCCGGTCAGCTCCACCCTGCGTCTCATGATCCCTGCCGGACGCATCAGGAACTCTATCTGCTCATTGACATCCTCTATCTGGCGTGGAACCTCCGCTGCCTTCACATGATAATACTTAAGAATCTCCTCCATCGCATTCTTCGTTCTTACGCGATCGTCATGAATTTCCCCGCGGCTTTTTGTGCGTCCCATGATAACGCCGGCAAGATCAGAACACGCTTCCGTAAACTCCTCTTCGTCGCTCCTGATGCGATTCTTAATCTGCTCATCCAACCAACCCATATCTGAATATCCTTTCTTCTACTCGGTAGAAACCAGCTGCGTATACAATCTTCCCGCCGCGTAGAGTTCCTCATGAGTACCGCGCTCCACCACTTCTCCGCGATCCATAACAATGATTTCGTCACAGTCCCGGATTGTGGACAGCCGGTGCGCAATAATAATACAGGTGATTCCCCGATCCTTAATCGCCTGAATTACCTCGAACTCCGTCTTCGCGTCCAGCGCGGAGGTTGCCTCGTCCAGAATCACAATCGTCGGATCCTGAGAAAGCATCCTTGCGATTTCCAGTCTCTGCCTCTGCCCTCCCGAGAAATTGCGTCCTCCTTCCGAGATCATATGGGAATATCCTCCCTCACGCTCCATAATATCCTGATGAATCTGCGCATCCCGCGCCGCCAGGATCATTTCGAAATCTTCAATGGATTGATCCCACATCTTAATATTATCCGAGATGCTGTCCTCAAACAATATAATATCCTGATCCACAACGGCAAGCGACGCGGTGAACACAGAACGCCGAATCTCAGAAAGCGGCTTCCCGTCATACAGGATCTCTCCGGCCATCGGACGGTACAGACCCGAAATCAGCCGCGCCAGCGTGGATTTGCCGCATCCCGAGGTTCCGACGAACGCAATCTTCTGCCCCGGCTCTATCTTCATATTAAAGCCGCGAATCAGCGGATCGGAAAGCTTCGAATACCCGAAGGTTACATCCTTCATTTCAATCAGTCCGGAAAGCTTCTGATATTCCCCGTCATCCTCAGCCTCATCCGAATCAGACTCCGGATCCGGTGTCTCAACGAACTCTTCCGGCTGCACATCCGTCTTATAATGCAGTACATCCTCTACCCGCTCCATCGATGTCCTGACTTCAGTAAGCCCCTGCTCCGTCTGCAGGAATTCGGATACCGGTTCCTGAAAGGAATTCATAAAGGACTGAAATGCCATCAGCATACCAACGGTAAAATTCCCTTCCATAATCAGCCAGCTTCCCAGCAGCAGCACAAGAATGCCGGACAGGCCGCTGCACAGTCCTGACAGCAGATCCAGATACTGATTCGCGCGGATTTCCTTCACTGAGGCATGATTGACGGCCGCCTGATAACCGGCCCACCGCTCAAAGAAACCGTTCTCCGCTCCGGATGCCTTAATCGTCTCAATCATCTCAATTCCGGATACGGTCGCCGCGCTCAGCTTCCCTCTGTCTCTCATATAGACTCTGGTGATATTCTCTCTTTTCCGTGAAATATAGAATGCCATGAACGTATTCAGCAAAACGGCTCCGATTCCGATGCAGGTCAGAGGAACACTGTAACGGAGCAGAACAACCAGATACAGAATGATCATGGCAAGATTCACCGCTACGGGGGCCAGTTTTTCGATCAAGCTCTTCGCAATGGTCTCATTTGACTCCTGTCTGGACACGATATCCCCCGCCATCCGCTGAGAGAAGAACTCCATCGGCAGCCGCAGAACATGCCAGATAAACCCGCAGCTTGCCGATACCGCCATTTTACCGTGAATCTTCAGCATATAAACGCTCCGTATCATTTCGGTCAGCGCCCGGAAGAGCAGCATCAAAAGCATCGCCAGAAGAAGCGGATACAGCCACTCCCCGTTCTCGTCGCTTACCACCCTGTCCAGAAAAATCCGCTCAAAGGCCGGACTGATAAGGCCCGCGAACGCCCCCAGAAGACCCGTAAGCATCACAAACAAAAACGGCGCCTTCGATCCTCTCAGCTGCTCTGCCGCGTATTCCAGAATGGACTTCTGCTTTCCTCCCGGTTCAAAATTCTCCGACGGCGTCATCATGAGGACAATGCCTGTAAACGCTCTGTCAAACTCCTCCATCGACACCTCGACCACGCCCCTTGCCGGATCATTCAGCACAGCCCGGTTCTTCCTGAATCCGTTCAGAACCACAAAATGATTCATATTCCAGTGTATGATGGCCGGGAACGTCACCTTCGTCCTGACATCCTCTATATCATACCGGTACCCTTTGGCCGTCATACCGTAATTTCTTGCCGCCTTCAGCACGTTCTTCGCGCTGCTTCCGTCCCGCGACACCCCGCAGTCACTGCGCACCTGTTCAAGCGGCACCCATTTTCCGTAATAAGCCAGAATCATGGCAAGCGATGCCGCGCCGCACTCCAGCGCCTCCATCTGCATGATAACAGGCACTCTGGCAACCTTATTTTTATTTCTCCTCATATCCAGACACCTCTCTCACGCTTTAGTCCAACAGAAAATCCACCGGGCGCACCTCGTCCGTCACGAAGGTTACGTCCGCCAGCGTATTATTGATAATTACCGCGTCCCCGCCGTTCCTCCCGGACCAGGAATAGCCGTTCTCTGATTCCGGATCCGGCACAGGTTCAATCACCACCTCAACGGAATATGTATTCGTAATCAAATTCTCTGTCAGCCAGTCATAATCAAAGCGGGAGGCCACTTCCTCATAGGACAGAGGGGTCGCCGCTATTTCACGGATTACCCCGTTCAAATATCCGTACTCCTCCTCTGGAAGATTCCGGAACACAATTCTCGCCGGATCTCCCATCTCAAGCACGGAAGCGTCCTCATAGGAAAGATAACAGTAGATTCTCTCTGTCCCTTCCGGATTCTGCACCACTCCCACAGCGGAAACCGTGGTCGCCAATCTGCCCGTGAACCCCCATACAATCACCGCTGCCGCAAGTATGCATAATGCCGCAAGAACCATCCACGCGGCAGGATTCGATACCCGGATGTAATCATTCATCTGCTCCGGCCCCGAGATTCTGTCCATCGTCTTCTTTCTGAAAATTCCTCGCTGGTCCATCTTCTACCTCCATGATAAAGCATAAATTTCTGTTATGTAAAGTATACTTCGCCTCTGATCAATTGGCAACTGCCGATTTTTCCCATATTCCGCTTCTTATTGCACTTACGGAGGAATATACTGAATACAGCACAATGTAGCTTTTAGAGGAGGGTTCCTATGGGAAAACGAAAACGGCTCCTGATTCTTTTCCTGACTGCGGCCGCGCTCCTGCTCTCCGCGTGCGCCCGCCGGCCGGCAGAGCAGAGCTCACAGTCGGAATTCAATGTGTTCTTAAATCAAATCTTTACGAATGAGAGCTCAAAGGATGCTCTGTCCCTGCATTATCTGGTTGCGGAACCTGAAAAATACGGCATTGCTCATGCCGAGACAGGCTTCGGAGAGTTCGGCGCGGAAGCGCAGCAGCGTACCGGCGCGGAGGCAGAGAATTACCTTGCGGGACTTGCCGCCTTTTCTTACAAGGATCTGACGGATGAACAGCGGCTGATCTATGATATTCTGGAACGAGCTCTGAAGGCATCTCTCGCGATGTCGGAATACCCCCTGTACGAAGAGGTCCTCGGCCCGACCACCGGCATCCAGGCGCAGCTTCCCGTTCTTCTGGCCGAATACAGTCTGTCCGATCGGGAAGACATTGAAGCTTACCTGACGCTTCTTGATGATTTTGACGATTATTTTATGAAGATTGCGGAATATGAAAAAGAAAAATCGGCTGCCGGCCTGTTCATGACGGATGATACGGCAGATTCCATTATCGCGCAGTGCCGGGCCTTTATTGCGGATCCGGAAAACAACTATCTGATCGGCTGCTTTGACGACAGGCTGGAGGAGATAACGCAGCTGTCCGAGGAAGAACGGGAGCGTTACAGAGAACAGAATCGCGAGCTTGTACAAAACAATGTCATAGGAGCCTATGAACACCTGGCTTCGGTACTGTCTGATCTCAAAGGAACCGGAACGGAAGGCGCGGGGCTTTGCCGCCTGGAGCGCGGAACCGAATATTACGAGCTGCTTGTGCAGACACGGACCGGATCGGACCGGACAATCGACGAGATCAGGGAAATGCTGACGGACGCGCTGAAGGACTGTCTGATTACCTTATCCGGCATCGTGTCCCGTGTTCCGGATATCTACACCCAGTATGAGGCAATGGAGTTCCCCGAGACGGATCCGTCAAGGAGTCTGGACTATCTGAAAGAGGCTGTGCTTGCCGACTTCCCTCCCGTATCCGGAGACGTAAGCTGTGATGTCCGGTATATTCACGAATCTCTTCAGGATTATCTGAGTCCTGCCATGTACCTGATACCGCCCCTTGACGACTATCGGAATAATTGTATCTACCTGAACGCCTCTCCGGCATATGATCTCACAACCCTGTTTCCTACGCTTGCTCATGAGGGGTATCCCGGACATCTCTATCAAAATGTCTATTTTTATTCCCGCGATCCGGAACCGATTCGAAGCCTGCTGGATATTGCCGGCTATTCGGAGGGCTGGGCTACCTACGCGGAGCTTTATTCCTATGAGCTGACCGGAATCTCTTCCGAGCTGGCAGCCTTCCTGCAGGCAAATATCCTTGCCGCACACTGCTTATATTCCCTGACCGACATCGGAATCCACGCGGAAGGCTGGAATACCGCAGATACCGCCTCCTTCCTTGGCGCCTACGGGTTCTCCGCAGATACCGCCGGAAATATCCATCAGGTAATGGCCGCCGAGCCGGGTATGTATCTTCCCTATTCCGTCGGCTGCCTGGAGATTCTTGCCTTGCGGGATCAGGCAGAGGAAGAGCTTGGCGATTCCTTCCGGCTGCTGGACTTTCACACCTTTCTCCTGAACTGCGGTCCTGCCCCGTTTGATTTGATTGAAGAGAGAATGGAGCAATGGCTTTCCGAATTCTGAATATACCACATATATCTGTCAGGATATCCGAACAATTCCCGGACGCACAGCGCGCCGCAAAAGCCGGAAGCTTTTGCGGCGCGTTACTGACACAGACATCTCCGATCAGCAGATCCTTCCCTTCAAAGTCAGGCTCCGAATCACAGTCACGGTTACCTCTCTTCCTTAGATACACTCTGCTTCCTCCCTGCCAGCAGCATTCCCGATGTGAATGCCGTAAAAGGAGCAACCAATACCA
>DVNP01000192.1 GCA_018714285.1 Candidatus Caccomorpha excrementavium
CCCCGGCTCCGACCGCGCTTGAATAAGCCTTTACCACAGCGATAATATCTTTGATTTCATACGGCGGTATTCCCGCTCCGATCGCGCCGTAGGCCGCAAGCGTAGAAGAAGATGTGACCATCGGATAAATGCCGAAGTCCGGATCCTTTAAGGTTCCGAGCTGCCCCTCCAGCAGGATATTCCTGCCGTCCGCGATCGCCTCCTGCAGGAAGGCGGCCGTATCGCAGACATACGGCTCAATCATGCCGCGGTAGGAAAGCAGTGTCTCATACAGCTCATCCGCTTGAATCGGAGGCTTATGATACAGGTGCTCCAGCAGAATATTCTTATATTCGCAGGTCCTTTCCACCTTATCCTTCAAAGCCTTCTCATCGAACAGCTCCGATACCTGGAAGCCGATCTTCGCATATTTATCGGAATAGAACGGGGCAATGCCCGACTTTGTCGAACCGAACGCCTTGCCCTTGAGTCTTTCTTCTTCATATTGATCGAACAGAATATGATATGGCATCATAATCTGGGCACGATCCGAGACCAGAATCCTCGGCTTCGGAACTCCTCTTTCCACAATGGATTCGATCTCCTGTATCAAATACGGAATATTCAGCGCCACGCCATTGCCGATTACGCTTGTCGTATGGCTGTAGAATACTCCGGACGGCAGCAGATGAAGCGCAAACTTGCCGTAATCATTGATAATCGTATGCCCGGCATTGCTTCCGCCCTGGAAGCGCATAATGACATCCGATTCCTGACCCAGCATGTCTGTTATTTTACCTTTTCCCTCGTCGCCCCAGTTGGCGCCGACAATTGCTCTGACCATAATCTTTTATCCTCCTGTCCGGAATTGGAACTATCTTACATAAGACATTCTTAGTATAAAGCATTTCCTCTCATAAGTAAAATCAATATTTGTTATATGAGATATAAATTCACATTATACATGTCCGCACCAGACGTACAATTATTCTTACACTCCCGTACTTCCGAAGCCGCCGTTACGCGCTTCTTTCGCGCAGTCATCCTCGGTAATGCCAAACGGCATGAAAATTCCCTGCACGAATCCGCCCTGATACGGAATGCTCATTACCTTTCCGTCCTTCGAATCATTCGTAATTCTCACAAAGATGTGTCCCTCGTTGTCTGAATCGCAGTAATCGCTGTCAATCACTCCGACTGTATTGTTCAGCTGCATCCGGAACCTGAAACCGAGTCCGCTTCGCGGGAAGCACAGAAGAACCCAGCCCTCCTTCATGCGGGCCCGGATTCCTGTCGGGATCTTTATCATTTCTCCGGGCTGCAGGGTTATGGCAAGCGGGGTATAGAAATCATACCCCGCCGACCCTCTGGTAGCGCGTTCCGGCAGGCGCAGCTCATCATAGATCCTGTCAGCCTCCTCCACAGAGGAATCCGGGAAGGTGTCTGTCCAGTCCTTCCGGAATTGTTCCCTGCTGACCTTCTCAAATGCCGCTATCCGTTCCATGCCTGCCTCCTGTCAGATTTCCTTCAGGAATGCGGTATAGCCGCAGAAGGCTTCATAGATATCCGCCTTGCTGGTAATCTCCCACGGCGCGTGCATACTTAAGACCGCAACGCCGCTGTCAATCACCTGCATATTATACTTAGCCATAATGTAGGCAATGGTTCCGCCGCCGCCCTGATCGACCCTTCCAAGCTCCGAGGTCTGATAGGTTACCTCATGCTTTTCAAGCGCCTGGCGCAGAGAAGCGATATATTCCGGATTCGCGTCATTCGAGCCCGACTTGCCGCCGCGTCCGGTGTACTTATTGAATACAAGTCCCTTCCCGAAATACGCGCAGTTCTTCTTCTCATTCACCTTTGGATAATTCGGATCATATGCGGCGCTGACATCGGAGGAGAGCATATGACTGTTCGCAAGCGCCCTCCTTACCTTCAGTTCCGAATAACAGCCGAGCTTGTCAAAGATCTCCGCCACCGCATTCTCAAAGAACACGGACTGCATACCGGTCGCGCCCACGCTGCCAATCTCCTCCTTATCCACAAGCAGGCAGCAGGTCGTCCGATCCGGACGGCTTACTTCAAAAAGAGCCATGGCCGAGGTATACGCGCACACCCTGTCGTCCTGTCCGTAGCCGATTACCATACTGCGGTCAAGCCCGAAGTCCCTTGCCTTGCCCGCCGGAACCACCTCAAGCTCCGCGGACAGGAAGTCATCCTCCTCAAAGCCGTACTTCTCCTGAATCAGCTTCAGAATATTGGCCTTCACCGCCTCCTTCTCGACACCCGCAAGCGGCTCGCTGCCGAACAGAACGTCCAGAGCCTCCCCGTCAATCACCTGAGAAGCCTTCTTCTCCATCTGAGTCGCGGACAGGTGAACCAGCAGATCCGTAATGCCGACCACCGGATCGGAATCCTCTTCTCCGATTACAACCGTAATCTTTGTTCCATCCTTTTTTACCACGACTCCGTGAATCGCAAGCGGCAGCGTAACCCACTGATACTTCTTAATTCCGCCATAATAATGCGTATCAAGCAGCGCCATCTCCGTATCCTCATACAACGGAACCTGTTTTAAATCGATTCTTGGAGAATCAATATGGGCGCCGAGCAGCTTCATACCGTCCTCAAGCGGGCGTTCGCCGATTACAAACAGCGCTACCGCCTTGTCCATATTATTATAATAGACCTTGTCTCCGGGCTTGAGAGAATCCACGCTGTTCAGATCCGCGAACCCTTCCTCCCTGGCCATTTTAATAACCTCGAGAGCACACTCCCTCTCTGTCTTGCATTTCGATATGAAATCCTTATATCCTTCATTGAGTGCAAATAATTCCTGCCTCTGGCTCTCATTATATTTCAGCCACGCATTCTTTTTTCTGTCATATCCTTCTGCCATGATTCTCATCCTTTCTCCCGTATTTCTTCTGCCGGGCACAGCACTTTCATTATATCCTATCCGGGATCTAATTACAAGCCGTCACTCCGCTTTTTGAACCAGCATCTCAAGCAATTCTTTTGCTGCCCTTGACTGAGGATTCCTTTTCGATACCGCAATGCAGAAGTATCTCTGCGGAATTCTCTGCGTGAACTCCAGTTCAAAGAGCTCTCCGCTGCTTAAGTATCTTTGCGCGAAACAGTCCGCCACTGCCCCGATCCCAAGATTGCGAAGCGCGAACTGGACAATGCTGTCGCTTGTTGCCAGCTCGAACTCCGGGTTCAGCGTTACGCCGTTCGCGCTCAGGAACGAGTCCAGGTACTTTCTTGTACTTGTATTGCTCTCCAGGCAGATGACCGGAAGCTCTTCAAGGATCCAGAAGGAATGCTTCTTCCCCTTCAGTCTTTCGAACTCTTTTCCGGCCACGAATACGTCTCTCACGCTGCGCACCGGCGTCAGCTCCATGTCCGTACACCCGCTGACCGGACCGCTGATCACTCCGAAGTCGATCACTCCCTCTCTTAGATTCGAGAGCGTCTCCGGAGTCGGCGCATTGGTAACGGTTACTTTAATTGCCGGATATTTGCCATGAAAGATCTCCAGATAAGGAAGCAGGTAGTATTGGAGCGTCATATCGCTCGCCCCGATCCGGATCTCTCCATTCTCCAGATCAATCATCCTCCGGAAGACGGACTCACCCAGAAGAATGGATTCATATCCTCTCTTCACATAGGAATACAGAACCTTCCCCTCCTGTGTCAGCTTCACTCCTCTTGCCTTGCGCACAAACAGCGCGCTGCCCAGATTCTCTTCCAGAACACGGACAGCCTGACTGACGGCAGGCTGCGAGACACACAGCTTCTCGGCAGCCTGGGCAGGGTTGTTTCATGAACTATCCATGGATATCGCTGCCTTTTACATTCTTGTTATCTCATCGTTCATATCACTTCTGATAAACTGACCACGTAAAAAAGCGCAAACTATCTGCCTATCCCTTTACAGGGCC
>DVNP01000193.1 GCA_018714285.1 Candidatus Caccomorpha excrementavium
CGCTCGGGAAGCTGAAGAGCACGAGAATCGTGATCGCGCACAGACTCTCGACGATCCGGGAGTGTGACAGAATTATCGTGCTGGATCAGGGGGCTATTATTGAAGACGGGAGCTATGATGAATTAATCAGCAGGAACGGCTTCTTCGCGGAGCTGGTGAAGCGGCAGAGGATCGAATGACCTTAGCCGTCAGGACATTCTGGAAGCATTGTCCTGGGCTGCACTGCACTGGGCGGCTTTGGCCAGCTTGAGAAGGTATTTGTAGCGTTCCAGAATGGAATTGACCTCGTAGATGGAGCAGTCGATTAAATCCGGATCGACTGCGTTCTCGAAGCGTGAGTATGCGATCTCCAGAGCGCGTCCGGCCTCGGTCAGCTCTTCGGTCAGGGGATTCTCCCATCTTACCGGTTTTGACTGAAACAGTTTCATGATTTCCTCCATTTCTGCGCTGTTGTTATGCGTACCGGGTCTGCGGTGCGGCTGCAGCGCAAAGACAAATCTGCGGGATTGCCGTATCCTTTCTTTTACAGGGCTGGATTTTTTTGGTTTTATCTCATTATAGACGGAATAACCGGATTTATACGTTCATATAGATAGAATACAGGCTTGTTCACGGACAGGAAAGGAGGGAACATGAATTACGGTTGGCTCGCGGCTGTTTTGTCTGTCTGCTTTGGGGCCATGCTGATCTGGATGTTTCGCCGTCACAGGGAGTGGATTGTTAATTTTGTTCTTCGGGTATGTATGGGAGTCACGCTCATGTACGGGGTAAACATGCTGCCCTGCTGCAGCAGGCTTGGAATTGAGGTTGGTATTAATCCGGTAACGGCAGGGATTGCGGGGGTGCTTGGAGTTCCGGGAATTCTTGTAATGTATGGAATTGCGGTATGTTTTTCCTGAAAAGCAGATGCTGCGTCAGGAGAGCATGAGCTGCCCGGAATTTGTCAAATTGGTGTAGAAATAAGTCGTTTATTTGTGCATGCTGCATGAAAAACGGCTTATTTTTTTGCGTGTTCCAGGGGAGAGATTTTTGACGGATCCGATAATTTTATACTGCCGGACTGCCGGATATGCCGAAATTTGGAAATCTGGGGAGGAAGCGTTGACTTTGTGGGCGGCGTGAGGTATGATAACTGTAACATTTGTTATGCGCGTTTTTCTTTCACAGACTGTTCTTTCTGTTTTTTCTATGATTCATTTGTGGGCGTTCGCGCATGGAATTCCTTGTTTTTATTAGCTGCTGCGGCAGGAGGGCTCCGGAGCCGGTCATCCAGTTTTCTGTCGGAGTGTTGTCAGTCGGAGAATATCGGGAGGGATAGAATGCTGCCAGAGTATGCGGTTTTATTTGTATTTCTTTTTTTGGCTGTGCTGTTCGATCTCAGGGAGAGAAGGATTCCCAACAGGCTTTGTCTGAGCGGCATGCTTGCGGGAATGGGACTTAGGACAGTTCTGCGCGGAGTTCCGGGATTCCTGTCCGGGGCGGCCGGAATCGGGCTTGCCATTCTGCCGCTGTTTCTTCTGTTTCGGTCGGGAATGCTGGGAGCCGGGGATATTAAGCTGTTCGCGGTAGTCGGAAGCTTTATGGGACCGGGATTTCTTATCCGGCATATTCCGGCGTCATTTGCCGCAGGCGCCGTAATATCGGCCGTTGTGCTGATCCGGAATCATAATATTCGGGAAAGATTTTCGCGGCTTGCCGGATATGTCCGGAACAAAGGCCGGGAAAGATATTATGAGGGCGGCGCGGACGGTTACAGGAACGCGATTCATTTTTCGGTTCCGATGGTTCTTGCGTTTTTATTTCTGATAAGCTTTGGAGAATGGGGGAACTGAGGTGGAGAAGGTATTGGCCATCTATGATTTTGAAACGGATTTCAGCAATCACTTAATGGAGTATATGAACCGGAGGAAGGGCTTTGATTTCTGCGCCAGAGTATTTACGAATATGGAGAGTCTGAACGCGTGTCTGAGACAGAACAGGATTGATATTCTGCTGCTGGGAGAGGATGTGGCGGAGCTGCTTGGGGACAGGCTGTGCGGCAGGGAGAATATCGGACAGATCTGCCTGCTGTCAGAGAATTTCCGCGTGAAGGAGAATTCTCCGTTTCCGGTAATTTTTAAGTTTCAGTCCGCAGAGGATCTGATACGTGAGATTATGCAGCTGTATGCGGCGGATATGCCGGAAGGGGAACGGATACCAGCGGGAAATATGAAGCTGTACAGCGTATATTCTCCGTGCGGGGGAAGCGGGAAGACCTGTATCGCGATGTCTGCCGCGCTGGAGCTGTCCGGGAGGGGAGAGACTCTGTATGTCGGACTGGAGCCGTATTCGGTTCTCTCCGTATTGATGAAGCAGAAGCCGGAGAGGGGGATTTCTGACTGGATTTATTATCTGAAGCAGTCCGGGACGGCGCTGCGATCGAAGTTCGGCTCGGTAGTGTGCAGAAAGGATTCGCTTGATTATATTGCTCAGCCGGAGAACGGGATGGATCTGAATGAGCTGACGGCAGAGGATATGGAGAAATGGATTGAGCAGCTGGGCGAAGAGAATTACAGATATGTTGTGTTTGATATCGGCGTTATGAATTCCGGCATCATGACGCTTCTTCGTTCAAGCAGCAGGATCCTGGTTCCCGTGGGAAGCGGATATCTGGAACAGGAGAAGTATTCCTGCTTCCTTGGGCAGCTTGAGAGAGCGGGGGAGAAGGCGGTCGCCGGACGGCTTAAGAGGATTTGCCCGCCGAGGGATGAGCTGCTGTCGGGAAAGGAATTCGGATTGTGGCAGCTTCAGGAGGGCAGGCTTGGAGGGTATATCAGAGAGATTCTGCGGGAGGAATAGGGGTATGACGAAGCTGGGACAGGAACTGAAGGAGGAGATTATGAAAGCCGTCGATCTGTCCAGAGAGCTTTCGGACGAGGAACTGTTGGATATGATTGATCATACATTGCAGCTGAGAGGGAAAGAGCGGTATCTGGGAATTAAAGAACGTCTTCGGCTGAGAAGGGAAATCTTTAATTCCATCAGAAGGCTTGATATTCTGCAGGAGCTGGTAGAGGATGCGGAGATTACGGAAATTATGATTAACGGAGCATCCCGGATTTTTATCGAAAAGGCAGGACGGATTGAGGAATGGGACAGGCAGTTTGAATCGGAGAGGAAGCTGTTCGATATTATACAGCAGATTGTCTCGGGAGCGAACCGTGTGATTAATGAAACGAATCCGATTGTGGACGCAAGACTGTATGACGGTTCCCGGGTAAATATCGTACTTCCGCCGGTATCGCTTACCGGGCCTGTGGTTACGATTCGAAAGTTCCCGAAGAAGCCGATGACCATGGAGAAGCTGATCTCGTATGGGTCGATATCCGGGGAGGCGGCGGAGTTCCTGAAGGAGCTGGTAGAGGCGGGCTACAATATCTTTATCAGCGGAGGGACAGGGGCAGGGAAGACGACCTTTCTGAATGCGTTAAGCGGATATATTCCTTCCAATGAGAGGG
>DVNP01000194.1 GCA_018714285.1 Candidatus Caccomorpha excrementavium
GTTACGGTGGAGGAGGCCAGGGAAGAGGCGGATATGGTAATTGAACAGATACGGGATTATCAGATTGATTATCCGGTCGTATTCGATACCGAGTCGATTCCCGGAACGAATGCCCGGGCGAATGAGCTTCCGAGAGAGCTTAGGACGGATATCGCAATCGCGTTCTGCGAGCGGATCCGGGAGGCGGGCTATACCCCCATGGTATACTGCAACACGAGATGGATGATCATGAATATTAATCTGGAGCGGCTGACGGATTATGAGATCTGGTATGCTTATTTCGGCGATAATCTGACCTTCCCGTATCATTTTGACATGTGGCAGTATACGAATGAGGGAAGCGTGCCCGGAATCGACGGCGCGGTTGATTTAAATATCAGCTTCAAGAATTATGCGGAATAAAGAATACAAAAGAATACAAAAGAATACCTTGACTTGTGCGCCTGATTCTCTTATAATTAACAGGATTCAGGTTTTGATGTAGAATAGACGAAAGAGTGGCAGGAATATGTTAAAGAGTATGACGGGCTTCGGCCGGTATGAACTGTGTGAAAAGGAGCGGAAGGTTATCGCGGAGATGAAGTCCGTGAATCACAGATATTGTGACATCTCCGTCAGGATGCCGAAGAAGCTGTCAAGCTTCGAGGCAGGGATACGGAATGTGCTCAAGCAGTATGTCAGCCGGGGCAAGATAGATGTATATATTACGTACGAGGATCAGACAGAGGGCAAGACCTGCGTAAGATATAATGAAGAAGCCGCAAGAGAGTATTTCGGTTATCTTCAGCGCATATCCGAACAGTTCGGAATCGAGAATGACGTGAAGGCGGCAGGGCTTGCGGGATTCCCGGAGGTATTCACCATCGAGGAGCAGGAGCCGGATGAGGAAGAGATCTGGAAACTGCTTGAGGGCGCGGTGAGGAAAGCCGCGGAGCAGTTCGTGGAGACCAGGGAGAGCGAAGGGCTCAGACTGTATCAGGATCTGAATGAGAAGCTCGACGGAATGATGGGCATGGTTGATTTCATCGGGGAGAGAGAACCCCAGATCGTGGCGGAATACCGGCAGAAGCTGACGGAAAAGGTCGCGGAGCTGCTGGGAGAGGTCAGAGTGGATGAGAGTGTGCTGGCTACCGAGATAACGATATTTGCCGATAAAATCTGCGTGGATGAAGAGACGGTCCGTTTAAGGAGCCATATTGTTCATATGAAGGATACGCTGAAGGAAGGGGCGAACACCGGAAGGAAGCTGGACTTTATTGCTCAGGAGATGAACCGCGAGGCGAATACCATTCTTTCCAAGGCGAATGATCTTGCGGTTACGAATGTCGCAATCGATCTGAAGACGGAGATTGAGAAGCTGCGCGAGCAGATTCAGAACATAGAATAGGAGTTATAAGCAGTGGGAAGGCTTGTTAACATAGGCTTTGGAAATATGGCGAACGCGGATCGGATTGTGGCTGCCGTCCGTCCGGAGGCCGCGCCCGTCAAGCGCATGGTGCAGAGCGCGAAGGATACGGGACAGTGCGTTGACGCGACCTGCGGAAGAAAGTGCAAGTCCGTGCTGGTTATGGACAGCGGACATCTGGTGCTGTCGGCTTTGCTGCCGGATACCGTTATGAATCGAATGAATCAGGATACCGATATCAGAAAGGAGATATGATCATGATACATCCATCTTATACAGAGATTATGAAGGTTGTGAACAGCGAGGTTGAGCCGGGCGAGGAGCCGGTTGTGAACAGCAGATATTCCATCGTACTGGCTACTGCGAAGAGGGCAAGACAGCTCATCGACGGGGCTCCTGCGCTCTGTGAAGGACCGTGCAACAAGCCGCTGTCCATTGCGGTGGAAGAGGTATACGAGGGTAAGGTTAAGATTATCGGAGACGACGAGGAAGAGGCCGGAAGGGAAGAAGCGGAGAAGATTGAGAATGCCGTGAAGGAGGCGGCTCTGTCGGATCTGGTGCTGGTCGAGGAAGCGGATTAATCCGGCAGATCATACGCCCCGGAGAGGTGGGATCTCCGGGGCGTATGACGTATGAAACTGACGGATACGGGATTCCCGCATACAGCGGATGTGCAAAGGAAGGGACGAAAGAAAATGGAAGAACACGAAAAGACAGAACTTGGGAGAGAGAAAGTCCGGCAGAACGGGCGCGCTCCGAAACAAGGCAGCCTGATCAGGGAACTGATTATTTACGCGCTGCTTTTGATTTTATGTGTCCGGATCGTCCCCACTTATATTATACAGCGGACGATTGTAGACGGCCCTTCTATGGAGGATACGCTTCATGACGGGGAGAGTCTGCTGGTTGAGAAGATCAGCTGGCATTTCGGATGGATTGACCGTTTTGATATTATTGTATTTTATCCTTACGGCAGGGAAGTCGAAGAGGAATATTATGTAAAAAGAGTCATCGGACTTCCGGGAGAGACGGTACAGATTATCGGAAGCGAGATTTATATTAACGGCGAGGTTCTTGAGGAAAATTACGGCAAGGATCCGATCACGAATCCCGGCCGGGCGGCGGAGCCGATTACCTTGGGCGAGGACGAATATTTTGTCCTCGGAGACAACCGCGCGGTCAGCCTTGACAGCCGTTATGATTCCGTAGGCAATGTTAAGAGAGAGAATATCGGAGGCAAGGCCATATTTCGAATCTGGCCGTTAAATAAGTTCGGCGGACTGGATTAATTTGGATAAATAGTACCCGGGTTTTTGGCCATACTATTCCCGTAGCAGACGTTCGGGGGTATCTTCGGATATGCTCCGGCCTGCTGATTATGCGGAAAGGAAGGTTGTGTGTATGGTTGAGAGCATTACAGAGATGGAACTTCAGAACCTGCGGCATCTGATTCTTTTTGCCGATACGGACGCTCAGAAGTATACCGCTTATGCGGAGGCGGCGACCGATCCGAATGTGAAGCAGTTCTTTCAGAAGTCGGCGCAGTGCGCGGCGCAGAACAAGCAGACATTCATGCAGTTTTTAAAATAAGCGGCGGCAGAGGGGCTTACCGGGCATGAGCCCCGCAGGAATGGAGGTTCTTATGTTACAGGAAAAGGTAATGGTAGCAGACGCTTTGAACGCGATTAACTCGGGACTGAAAAGCTACGCGGATATGATTGCGCAGACCGAACACCAGCAGCTCAGACAGACGCTTCAGAAGCTCCGCAATGATACGGAGACCTCGCAGTACGAGCTGTTTACCCTTGCGAAGAGCAAGAATTATTATGAGCCGGCGCAGTGCGCGAGCCAGGAGGATATCCAGAAGGTGAAGTCGGCGCTGTGCAGCTGCGGATGTAAGTAAAGGAAACGGGCGGCGGAGATATCGGAAGGTATCTCCGCTTTGTCATTTCATACAGGGAACCGCAGGATGCGCCGTCGAATATCATGGTGAAATGTCATAGAGAATAAAATATAAATTTACAAATAAGACTTGCAATCTGACCAAAAACCTTGTAAAATAAAGAAGGATTTAATCACTGCCTGCAGGCGGTCTTCGGACAGGCTTTCAAAGACAGGGATTATGAATAGTATGGCTGAGTGTTACAAAGCTAAATAATCATTTAGGAGGATGCAAATCATGGCAGTAAGAGTTGCAATTAATGGTTTTGGACGTATCGGACGTCTTGCGTTCAGACAGATGTTCGGAGCAGAGGGATATGAGATCGTT
>DVNP01000195.1 GCA_018714285.1 Candidatus Caccomorpha excrementavium
TTTTTTGAGATAGGGGTCTGAAAGCCTTATAAAATCAGGGCTGAAGATTCCGAGAAGTTATGAAAAAGGAAAGGAGGAATGCCGGGAATGATTAATTACGAAGAAGAGATTGCGAAATTTCAGCCAAGCCTTGAAGTGGATCAGGCCGAGGAAGCGATTTACGGCAATGATTTGACGGATATTATGGATATACTGGAGATGATAACAAAAGAGAAGGACAAGAACGGCAATAAGTAAGGATTGGGTGAGAACGAATGAAGTGTCCGAAGTGCGGGAGAATTGTGCCGGATCGGAGAAACCGCTGTGAAGGCTGCGGAGAGGATCTGGTCATATACAGGAAAGTATACCGGCTTTCCAACGTCTACTACAACAGAGGGCTTGAAAAGGCGAAGATTAGAGATTTGTCCGGAGCGGTGCTGATGCTGAAGAGAAGCCTTGAGATGAATAAAAGGAATACTCATGCGAGAAATCTTCTGGGGCTGGTGTATTTTGAGATGGGGGAGACGGTGGCTGCCCTTTCTGAATGGGTGGTCAGCAAGAATTTCCAGGAAGAAGAGAACGACGCCGGATACTATATGGATCTGGTTCAGAGCAATCCGAATAAGCTCGAACAGATGAATCAGGCGATTAAGAAATACAATTTTGCGCTGTCGTCGGCAATGCAGGACAGCGAGGATCTGGCCGTGATACAGCTGAAGAAGGTAATCGGCCTGAATCCGAAGTTCCTGCGTGCCATACACCTTCTTTCGCTTTTGTATATGAAGGCGGGAGAGCACGAGAAGGCAAGGAAGCTTCTGGTGCGGGCAGCGAAGATCGATGTGACGAATACGGTTACGCTTCGATACCTTCGGGAGCTGAACAGTATGGTGGCGGGAGATATCTCTGCCGTGAAGAAGGAGCAGGCAGACATGCAGGCGGCGCAGTTTGAGATACCGACCGCATATAAAGAGGACAAGCCCAATATTATGGCATATGTCAATCTGGTGCTCGGGCTTGTCATAGGAATTGTCTTTGTATATTTTGTCATTGTTCCGGGAATCCGGAGCGGGATGAATGAGGAATATATAGCGGAGCAGAAGAATTACGCGGAGGAAATCGCGGGTCTGAACGCGTCGATTCAATCGCTTGAGAGCGAGAACCAGCTGCTTTTGGATACGGCAGATGAACTGAGGGCGGAGCTGGATTCGATTGAGATACCGGAATACGATCGGACGATGTACGATTCCCTGTTCAATGTCATAGAAAATTACCTGAATTATCAGGAGAGCCAGGATCCGGAGGAAGCGGTGGCGATCGCGGCGGCCGTAACGGAGATTGACACTACCCAGCTTGAGAATGAGACGGCAGGAACAATTGCGGATATCATAGAAGAAGGTGTCTATCCGGCCGCGGCCGAAGAACTTTATACGCAGGCCAGGGCGCTGTACGATGCCGGGAATTATGAGGAGGCGCTGCCGCTGTTTGAGACTCTGGTGACGTATGATATGAGCGTCGGAAATTATGTATATTATACGGCGCGCTGTTATCACAGGGCGGGGGATCCACAGAGCGCAGCGCCATATTATGACTATGTCATCGAGAATTTCCCGGGGACGAATCTCGCAAGAGATGCCAGAGAGTTACGGAACGGAATTCAATAGTGATAACGAAAGATAAAATGATCCTTAAGAACGCTGCAGAGTAATTCTGCGGCTTTGCGGGATCATTTTTTTGTTAAAAGGCTGTAAATAAATGGAAATAAAGAAAGGAAGAGAAAGATGGCAAGAACCAGACAAATAACGATTCGGCCGGGCGCAGAGCTTGCAGTATCGGGGGATACGCTAGTGATTACGTTAAAGTCGGATCTGGATCATCACAATGCGGCGTCCATCAGAGAATGCGCGGATCAGCTGCTGAGTCAGGAAGGAATCCGGCATGTGGTGTTCGATTTCACCGGAGTCGAATTCATGGACAGCTCCGGAATCGGAGTTATCATGGGACGGTATAAGCAGGTGATTTTTACCGGAGGAAAGGCCGCTGTCTGCGGGGTGGGCGCTGCGGTTGACCGTATTTTTCAGTTCTCCGGAATCTATAAGATTATTGATCGTTATCGTACAGCGGAGGAAGCGGTAAGGGCGCTTTCCGGACAGGCGTAAGAATTAGAAGGAGGATATATTAGATGGAGGATTTCATGAATATGGAGTGTGAAAAAAGACTGCTGCTGGAGTTTGATTCCAAATCAGAGAATGAAGGCTTCGCGAGGATGATGACATCCGCATTTGTTGCGGGACTGAATCCGACACTGGAGGAGCTTGCCGATATTAAGACCGCGGTATCCGAGGCCGTTACGAATGCGATTATTCATGGATACGGCAGAAATCCGGGAATTGTGACTGTAAGAGCGGCAATCTGCCGGCGGGAGTTTTATGTGGAGATATCGGATACCGGGGTCGGAATTGAAGATGTGTGTCAGGCAATGGTGCCGTTATATACGACAAGGCCGGATATGGAACGTTCCGGAATGGGTTTTTCTTTCATGGAAGCTTTCATGGACGAGTTGGAGGTCCATTCCGCGGTCGGAGAAGGCACCAGGGTCCGCATGAAGAAAGAGATTGGAACCGGGAAGGAGTGAGAGCTTGGATACCATCGAGCTGATTAAACGGGCGAAGCTTGGGGACCGGGCAGCCAGGGATCAGGTGGTAACGGATAATGTCGGACTTGTATGGAGTATTGTAAGACGTTTTTTAGGACGCGGCCATGAAGCGGAAGATCTGTATCAGATCGGCTGTATCGGCCTTCTGAAGGCTGTGGATAAATTTGATACAGGATATGATGTAAAATTTTCCACCTATGCGGTTCCCATGATTACCGGAGAGATAAAACGTTTTTTGAGAGACGATGGTATGATAAAGGTAAGCCGTTCCTTAAAGGAAACGGCAATGAAGGTACGGACAGCCAGGGATGAGCTGGAGAAGCGGTTTGGGAGAGAACCGACGATTGAGGAGATCGGAGAGGAGCTGGCAATTACCAGGGAGGAAATTGTACTGGCGCTGGAATCCGGCGCGGAGGTGGAGTCTCTATACAAGACGATCTATCAGGGAGACGGCAATGCGATTTATTTAATTGACAAGCTGGAGCAGACAAGAGACGAGAACGAGTCCATGCTGAACCGCTGCGCGCTCCGGGAGGTTTTCGCAAAGCTGAACGAGAAAGAACAGACGATTATCCGGATGCGGTATTTTGAAGAACGGACGCAGACGGAGGTTGCCGAGAGGCTTGGGATCTCACAGGTACAGGTATCGCGGCTGGAAAAAAAGATTTTGCTTGCGATGAGAGAAAAAATGATGTAAAAAGGTCTGATATTCGCCGGAATTTTGCGCGGACGCCGCAGTTCCGGCGTTTTTATTTTTTATGTCCGGTTCGGAGAAAATTTCCAGTATAGGCAGATTTATTTTTCAGATACTACTATTACATGCAGTTTCTATCGTATGGCAGCTTAAGAAAGGATGTGATTGAAAATGCACAGAAAACTATATGGCGCCGCAGTATTATTGTTTTGCCTGGCCGCCGTTGCTCTGATGTGCCTGGTGTACAGCGGCGGTCAGACAGAGCAGGTGTTTGAGGGAACCCTGGTAAGGGCGGGACAGACGGTGCTGGCATGAGAGAGTCGGTTCTGTATATCAAAGCGGAGAAGGATACGATCGTTACTCATAAAAAAATATACCTGGAAGATATAATGACAATGTACAGTACGGATTCTGCCCTGACAAAGGAATTGGGACAGACAGTGGTTATGATGGTGCAGGGGGAGAAAAGACAGAAATACGTATTGTCCATTCTGAAAATTATTTCCCTAATCGGGAAGGAGCATCCGGGTTTGATGATTGAAAATCTCGGAGAGTCCGATATCATTGTAGAATATGTCCCGCCAGGGCATAAAAGCCGGGTATGGGAGTGGGTGAAGGCAGCGCTTGTTTGTATTACGGTGTTTATCGGATCTGCGTTCACGATTATGACGTTCAATGAGGATGTCAGCGTTGCGAAGGTGTTTCAGTTAATTCATGATCTGGTAGCAGGCCCCGGTGAAGAGAAGGAAGGAATATTGGAGATAGCCTATGCGGTCGGAATGCCGGTTGGAATTATTATCTTCTATAACCACTTCTCAAAGCTTAAGATTGACAGCGATCCGACGCCGCTTCAGGTTCAGCTGAGATTGTATGAAGGACAGGTTAATGATACGGTGATAGAGAATGCCAGCAGGGAAGGCAGGGAGAGTGAATCTTAGATGGATTCGATGATTGATTTGGCAGAATCCGCGCTGCTGGCCGTGATTGGACTATC
>DVNP01000196.1 GCA_018714285.1 Candidatus Caccomorpha excrementavium
GTCTCTTTCCAAAAGCGCATCCTTTAGCAATGCCAGCATCTCTTCCTTCGACCGGGCTCCTCCCAGATATACCTTTCCCTTCGTCAGTCCATATTCCAGCAGATGCATATGGCTGTCAATGAATCCGGGCAGTACCGTCCGCCCGTTCAGGTCAACCTCCGACGCCTTCTCCCCGCCGGACTCAGCCTGTCTTCTCACATCCTCATACTCTCCGATCGCGGCAATTCTTCCATTCTCAATCAGCATCGCATTATGACAGGCATTTAGTTCATCCATAGAATATATAACACCGTTCCTGAATAATTGTCTCAATCCTGCTTCCTCCGGTTTCTCTTCTCCTTATCCGACTTCCTCCATATACCGCACGCCCCCGGCGCTGCTCAGCAGATGTATAATCTCGGCATGCTCCGCCTTCTTCATCAGCCGGATCGTAACCAGAATCGCAGCCGCGCTTTCGTTGACGCTGCCCGACTGAATCAGCTCCAGATCGGTTATCTTCATATCCCGCTCCTTCACATACTGTATGAATTCGCCAATATCCCGGACACTGGCGAATTCAACATACAAATTAATCGCCCGTGCCGATGCCATGACGCGTACATCAAGCCGGTAAAGCATGGCCATAACAAAATAAATCATAACACAGCTGATTATCGCAGCCGTATAGTAACCGGCGCCGATTGCAAGCCCCATACAGGCCGCCCCCCACAGCCCCGCCGCCGTTGTCAGCCCTTTCACCCGGTTCCTGACCGTTACGATAATAGTTCCCGCTCCAAGAAAGCCGATTCCGCTGATAACCTGCGAGCCGAGCCTGGTCGGATCCCCTGTCCCATAGCGATTATAAATATATTCATTCGTAATCATAACAAGCGCCGCTCCCACACAGACCAGCATATAAGTACGAAATCCTGCCGGCCGGTTCTTCCGCCCTCTCTCAATTCCGAGCACCCCTCCGCAGATCAGCGCCAGCAGCAGCCGGAAGGCTGTTTCCGCCACGTTTTCCTGTATCAGATATTCCGCCATTCCGGCACCGCTCCTTTCTTCCCGCCTCCTCCAGTCAACCGCGTCAGCTCTTCTTCAGTACCAGCACCCAATCCGTATCCGCCTTCTGAACGGGCTTAGCCGTATACTCGTCAGGCCCGGACAGTTCTTCAATAAAGCTGTAGATTCCCGATTCCGGATCGAACCAGTATGCCTTCATCGTCAGATCCCGGTAAGGAGACAGATCCAGCGTGAATGGAGTACCGGCATAATCATAGCAGAACAGATAGTCCTTCCCGGCAAATACGGCCTTTCTCTCATACCGTTCTCCCTGTCCTCCGATAACCAGTGAATCTCTCGCTTTCCCTGACTGGTAATCCACGCTCTCCATCAGATCCTTCATATGCTTCATCTGCCCGGAACCCGGATGATGCAGCGCCTCCTTCCAGGTATCCTTCACTCCAAAGGCTCCCTTCTTCGACTTATCCTGATAGAACTGCATAATGGAATTATCTCCGTAGGTGTGTCCGAAGGCTCCCGCGAAAACCGCCCAGTACGCGTAGCGTCTTACATCCCGCGCCTGCCAGTAAGGCTGAGTCTCGTCATGAAGCCCCTGAAGCACCTGCTCATAGGACGGCTCCCCGTCAATCGTCGGCTTAAACGGCTCTAATTTCAGATCGCGGAACACATACTTCCAGTTGTCCTCCCCGAACCAGTCCTCCTTTGGGACATTATCATCCCATGCATTCAGACTGACCTGATCATACCTGCGGTGTCCGGACTGGAACATATGAAAGTCCAGCCAGTCCTTCCCGCAGAACCACTGTGTCGATGAAGTACGTCCGAACGGATGATACCCAATCAGCTTATCCGGATTCTGCTCCTTCAGACGCTCTCCCATCCGGTTGAATACCGCTTCGGCCGCATCTCCCCGCACGTCTCCTCCGACAATCCAGACAAGATTGTTATAGCTGCCGTACCGCTTTGTGACAAATTCCACATAAGCATCCACATTCCCGGCATTCAGCGTACCCGCCTGTACCGTAGCGCTCCCCCAGGCCGGCAGAATCCCCATATACAGACCCATACGTTCTGCCATCGCGATAACCTCGTCGATATGATCCCAATAATGCCCCGCAAGATCCGGTCTGGCAAAATCCTCATCAAGAAACGCGCGATCTCCCGCCGCATTCTTCTGTCCGGCTCCGTGCGCAAAATCAGCCAGAATAATCGTATACCCTTTTTCCAGACGATTCTGAAAATAATTGCGGGTCTCCTCTGTTGTCAGCTGATGAAATAACAGCCATGCCGTATCTCCAAGCCAGAAAAACGGAACGCTTCCATTCCTCAGATATCTGCCGTTCCCGCTGACCGCAAGCCGTCCGTTCTCCCATGGCGCTCTTCTGTTCATATCCTGCCTCCTCGTATTAAAATTACAGCCATTATAGCATGCCAGCCTTCAAAATACCATGTCATATATCATAAAATGGCGTGTCCGCCGACCCTTCCCGGATCCCGGACACGCCACTGTAACGTGATAAAATCTGCTTATTCGTAATTCTTCGCCATCTGCTCAAAGAACGACTGCGGATGATCGCAGACCGGACACTTAACCGGAGCCTGCTTACCGATATGAATATGACCGCAGTTCCTGCACTTCCAGATAGTATCTCCGTCCTTGGAGAATACCAGACCGTTCTCTACATTCTCAAGAAGCTTCAGATATCTCGCCTCATGCTCCTTTTCGATCTTCCCGACCGCCTCGAACAGATACGCAATCCGATCGAAGCCTTCTTCCTTCGCCTCTTTTGCAAAGGTCGCGTACATCTCCGTCCACTCATAGTTCTCTCCGGCTGCCGCATCCTTCAGATTCACGGCCGTATCCGGCATTCCGTCATGAAGCAGCTTAAACCAGATCTTCGCATGCTCCTTCTCATTCTCGGCAGTCTCAAGGAACAGCGCCGCGATCTGCTCATACCCGTCCTTCTTTGCCTTGGAAGCGTAATAGGTATACTTATTCCTCGCTTCGGATTCTCCGGCAAATGCCGTCATCAAATTAGCTTCTGTCTTTGTGCCTTTCAAACTCTTCTCCATGTTCTTTCTCTCCTTTTCTTATCGTTGCATAAACAGTTATACTGCTTCGAACATATCCTTGCCGACTCCGCAGACAGGACAGACATAATCGTCCGGAAGCTCTTCAAACGGAATCTCTCCGTTATACTCATAATGGCAGACAGTACAGACGTACTTCTTTGAAGCGGGAGACGCCGCTTCCTGCGCGCTCACGCTGCCGCCGATACTGCCGCCGTTCTTGAGGATCCGGTAATCCGCATAGGTCATCGGCTTCTCATCCGAAAGATTCCACGCATCCTCTACCATACAGACAAATAACAGATGCGTCTCAAGATCTATCGTCTGCTCGACCTTCAGACTCATAACCGCTGTCATCGTATCCGTCAGATATGGATTGCCCGACGCATCCGTACTGCAGGGATAGTTCTCAAACTTATCACAGTCTCTTCCGCTCCTTGTTCCAAAATCCTGAATCAGGGTCAGCGGCGTATGAACGGACATGACCGAAATCGTCATACTCCCTTTCTTCTCAATCAGAGACGCCGTATAATCTGACTTGAGCATCGTGACAATCATACGCACAGGCTCCGCCGTTGCCTGCGCTGCCGTATTAATCACACATGCGTTCTGCTTCCCTTCATACTCGGTTCCCACAATAAACAGACCATAGCTTAACTTGAATAACACCGAAAGTTCCATCTCGTACCCTGCCTCCTGTATGAATTCTCTGTTCCTCCCAAAATCCGGTGGATTAGCCGTTCTAAAATAATAACGATTACTGTTATTGTTATTCTACTACAATCCCAAATTCCTGTCAAGCTTTATTATGGAAAATTTTATCAGAATGGCGTTCCCCATTCATCCGCTCCTGTGTCCCGAACCGTCGTTCCGCTTTCTTCTACGGTTTATTATATCACAGCTGTCTGTCAAATATCCAGTTAAAAAAGAAGTTTACCTTCTAACTTACCTCTGGTATTTTTCAAAAGACATGATATAATAGAGTAGGTTATCGAAAATACAGCTATTATGATAATTGTCATATTTTTTGAAAGGATAGAAAGCAAATGAAGAAAAGTTCTCTGATAATCGGAACCCTTGCTGCCGCTTTATGTATCTGCGCTGCGGCGGTTCTTCTTAAAGTTGTCCTGACTCCGGCTTCCCGCAGACAGGAGAACCCGGACGAATCCACGGCTGCCACGGAGCCGGATTCCCTTCCTCCGTCTCAGACCGCTCAGACAGACAGCGAAGCGAATACTTCCACGACTGAGCCTTCCGAGTCCGGCGTCACGGCATCGGGCAGTATTGCCGAAGCGCCTGCTCCCATAGATCTGGATACCAATTCAATCACACTGCTTGTTAACCGGGATTATACGTTAAGCGAGGATTATGTGCCGGACGATCTTGTCGTTCCGGATGTACGCTTTACCTTCTCTTATTATGATGATAAGAAGCTGATGCGCAAAGAAGCGGCGGACGCCCTGGAGGACCTGTTCGAAGCGGCGGACGAAGCGGGCATCCGCCTGTACGGCGTGTCCGCCTACCGATCCTATTCCCGTCAGTATACCATATATGCCACCAATCTGATTACGCGCGGCGTTAATCATACGAACCGATACTCCGCCGCTCCGGGCGCCAGCGAACACCAGACCGGCCTTGCCATTGATGTTACCTCCGATTCGGCCGGTCAGACACTTGAGGAAATCTTCGGGAGGACCGAAGAGGGAATCTGGCTGTCCGAGAATTCCTACCGCTTCGGATTCATTATCCGATATCCGGAGGGAATGGAAGATCTTACAGGTTACTACTATGAGCCCTGGCATATCCGCTATGTGGGAACAGAGCTGGCAGAATATCTGTATGAGCACGATCTGACGCTGGATGAATATTACGGATATACGCCTTCGGTCTCCTTTGCGTCATTGGCAGATACTCCGCTGATCGATATTACGTCAGACCGCTATCAGAGTCTGTACCGGTCATTAACCCAGCAGACAACACAGCCCTCCACTGACAGGCCGATTTCGGATATGTCGGAAGAAGAGCTCGCGGATTCGATTCTTGGAACAGAGCCCGTAACCGATCAGGAACCGACGTCAGAACTGACGGAATCCACAGAATCGTCGGAATCATCAGAATCCTCCGGAACGACGCAGACCACCGAACCGTCAGAATCTACGGAACCCTCCGGAACGACAGGCACTATCGAACCGTCAGAATCCACGGAACCCTCCGGAACGACGCAGAACCCGGAACCGTCAGAATCCACCGAACTCTTCGGAACGACGCAGGCTGCCGAACCGTCAGAATCCACCGAACCCTCCGAACCTGCCGGAGTAACGGAAGCCTCCGAGCCCCCTATAGCCGCGCCGGACGAATCAACCGGATCTGCAGAAAGCATCCCCTCGCCCGATCCGACAGAACCCTTCCCGCCGTTCTGATCTTCGGACAGCATGGACTTATCCTTCACGAATCATAAGTCCATAATCGCGCGGGAATCCCACACGAAATTCCCGGCACGCATCAGCGTGCCGGGCGTTGTGATACTGATACTATCCATTAAGGAGGCATATTTCTATGCGCACTGTACTTGTAATCCTCTCCCTGGTCCTGTTCTTTCTCTTAAGCTTCCCTCTGTATCTCATCCTGATTCTGATCGGAAAAAAGAACCCAAGAGCCAAGGTCCGCATCTCCCAGGCTGTCGTTTCCAGAGCATTCCGCGTGGTTCTCTGGTTCGCGGGTACCCGGCGCACCGTAATCGGAGTTGAGAATATTCCGAAGGATACGGCCGTTCTGTATGTGACCAATCACCGAAGCTATGCCGATATTCCTGTCGTATACACCTCGGTTCCTACGCTTACCGGTTTTGTAGCCAAGAAAGAGATTAGAAAGGTCCCGTTCCTGAATCTCTGGATGATGAACTTAAACTGCCTGTTCCTGGATCGGGATGATTTGAAGGCCGGACTGAAGACGATTCTTCAGGGTATTGAATATATCAAGCAGGGCTATTCCATGGTCATATCCCCGGAAGGCACAAGAAATCACAGCCGTGAGCTCCTTCCCTTCAAAGAAGGCAGCATGAAGATGGCGGAGAAGACAGGATGTCCGATTATCCCTGTTGCAATCAGCAATACCGATGCCGTATTCGAGCTGCATATGCCGTGGGTAAGAAAAGCTCATGTGGTGATAGAGTATGGAAAGCCTGTCTATCCAAATGAGCTAAACAGGGAAGAACGCAAGTTCCTGGGATCTCATATCCGCTCCATTATCGCGTCAATGCTGGAGAAAAATGAACCTCTAGTGTAAAATTTTTTATTTTTACTATTTCATTTCCCCGGAAAGAATGTTATAATTAACGATACTGTGTAACTACATAAAGGAAGGAGGAGTGTTCATGCCTGCCTGGTCTATTGTATTGCTGGTTATTCTGGCGGTTCTTCTTATCTTGTTTGCCGTCCTTATGATATATGGCCGGAAGCTTCAGAAGAAGCAGGAAGCTTCCCAGGCAGATATCCGGGCCGGCGCTCAGACGTTTTCTATTCTTGTAATCGACAAGAAGCGTATGAAGCTGAAGGAAGCCGGATTCCCCAAGATCGTTCTCGATCAGACGCCGAAGTATCTTCGCGGCGCGAAGGTTCCCGTAGTCAAGGCCAAGATCGGCCCTAAGGTTGCCAACCTGATGTGCGATGAAAAGATATTCGATCTGATCCCGGTGAAGAAGGAAGTCAAGGCTGTAATGAACGGCATCTATATTCTTGATGTCAAAGGAATCCGCAGCGGACTTGACAGCCGTCCGGTTAAGAAGGGCTTTGTCGCCAGACTGAAGGAAAAAGCCGCGAAGAGCCTTACAGATAATAAGAACAACGACAAAAAGTCCAAGAAATGAACCCATAACAAAAGGGAATGCCCATACCTTGATAATTCCGCGGCATTCCCTTATTTTGGCTCCTTTATACCGAACTGATTCTGATTGCCACCTCACAGTCCGAGATATGAGAATAATTTAATTCCAGGCTGTAATACAGCTTTACCAGAATCTCCTTATCCTCTTCATACAGCTCAATCTCCCTGGTGTGAATTCCCATCAGCATCTGTCCGAACGGAGTATTATAATAAGCCAGATTATTCTGTCCTCTGGCAAATACCATATGGACCCGGCTTTGTCCGTTCCGTATCATATCCACCTGATCGGATGATATTTTGATCGTGCTTTTTGTCAGCTGTCCGGGAGACCCTTCGTCCATCTCCTCATAAGTGATATAATGCTTCCCGTTCTTCTTATAATATTGCCCTCTGCTTATAACCTCAACCGCTTCCTCCGTGTCAAGCTCAAACTGAAGTCCGCTGATCGCAATCAATACCTCTTTTGTCATGGTATCCCGTCCCTCCGCGCTGCCTAATCCGCCTCAAAGCTCTCTATATTAACATCCTTTGTCTCTACAACCTCACAGGGCAGAATCGAATTCGCGAATTGCCGGAATTTCTCCGCTCCATCACTCACGAAAAAGGTATGATCCTGCGTCGCGCCCTGCCGCTCTCCGGACAACCCTTCCTCCTGCAGAAGCTTCCGAAGGGTAATCGCCGTTTCATAGGCCGGGTTCACCAGCGTGATCCCTTCGCCCACAATACTGCGGATCAATTTGCGCAGCAGCGGATAATGAGTACATCCAAGCACCAGCGTATCAATGTCTTTGGCTGTCAGATCTGAGATATACCGCTGCGCCACAATCCTTGTCACCGGATCCTGAAGCCAGCCCTCCTCTACAAGGGGAACGAACAGAGGACATGCCTTGCCGAATACCGTGACGTGAGGATTCGTCGCGCTCAGAAACTGATTATAAATGCCGCTCTTGATCGTACCCTCCGTTCCGATCACGCCGATCCGTCCGTTTCTCGTTGCCGCAGCCGCAGCCCTGGCTCCGGGCTCAACGACTCCGATCATGGGGAGCCCCGCCTCCTCCTTCACTGCTTCCAGCGCATAGGCGCTGGCCGTATTGCACGCGACAACAATGGCTTTCACGTCCTTTGAACGCAGAAATCTTACAATCTGCCTTGTATATGTGATAATTGTCTTCTTCGATTTGCTTCCATAAGGCACTCTGGCCGTATCGCCGAAATATACAATCCTCTCGTTCGGAAGCTGCCTCATAATCTCCTTGACCACAGTCAATCCGCCGACTCCGGAATCAAATACACCTATTGGTGAATCACAGGACATCTCTCCTCCTCCTGTCTTTTCCTGGCGAATGCCGACCGGATCAGACATTCCACAAGCTCCTGCTTCGGAATCCCTTCCGCCTCCCAAAGCATGGGATACATACTGATTTCCGTAAATCCGGGCAGAGTGTTAATCTCATTGAATACAACGTCTCCCGTGCCGTCTTCTACAAAGAAGTCCACTCGGGCGATTCCATAGCCGTCCACCGCGCGGAAGATCCGAAGCGCATATTCCCGGATCCGGTCCGTTGTGCCTTCCGGAAATACCGGCGAAAGCACCGTCTTCGACTCCTCATTATGATATTTCGCGTCATAATCGTAGAATTCCGCCGCGGACAGAATCTCTCCGACACCCGATACCTTCGGATCCACTCCGCCCAGCACAGCGCATTCAACCTCTCTTCCGACGATGGTTTCCTCCGCCAGGATCTTGCAGTCATGGCTTCCGGCCGTTTTCAGACCCTGTATCAGTTCTTTGCGGTTATGCGCCTTTGTAATTCCTCTGGAGGACCCTGCATTGGCCGGCTTGACAAAAATCGGATACGGGATCTCCTTCTCAATTCGATCTGCAATCTCCTCCATACGGGGGAATTCCGTCACAGAAACCGGAACATACTTTGCCTGACGAATTCCAAGCGTGTTCACGATCAGCTTGGTAAACATCTTATCCATTGACACGGCGCTTGAAAGAACGCCGCAGCCGACATAAGGGATTCCCGCAAGCTCGAACAGCCCCTGAATCGTTCCGTCCTCCCCGTACAGACCATGCAGAGCGGGAAATGCGGCGTCAATTCTTCTCATCTCAACCTTCCCGTTCTCTATCAGCAAAATTGCCTTCTGCCCGCGATCCGGAGAAATAATCGCCGTAACCCGGCTCTTTCTCCATTCTCCGGAGCGGATGTCTTCAATGGAATCTGCCAAAAGCCATCTTCCGTCCTTCGTAATACCAATCATTGTAACGTCATAATGATCCGGATTCATATTCGTTATGATCGTGATCGCCGAGACGCAGGACACCTCGTGCTCTGAGGATATTCCTCCAAAGATCACGGCAACTGATTTTTTCTCCATCGTTAAATTACCATACCTTTCTGGATTCTAAATAAGGACTGTCTGAATTCGTTCTACGTTATTGTACTATGTTCCGGAAGGATTGTAAAGAGAATGTTTAACCGGAAGAATTACGGATATACTATCGGACAGAAGCACCAATCTCTGTATCGAAAGGAGACCATATCATGAATAAACTGACCGGAACACGGCGTCTGATTACGGGAATCAGGCGTATCGCGGGTTCTTTACATACGAAAGCATCTGCCGCGGCCGTCACGGCCGTATTATTCCTTGCCGCAGCCGGCGGATTTGCGGTCCTGATTCAGGGCTGCAGCTTTGCATTAGTTGATGAAGGCATGCCTGCGGCCGCGCTGTCTGCGGATACAGAAGAAATGGATCTGTCAGAACAATTATCCAAGGCTTTCATTCGCTTTCATGTCATCGCCAACAGCGACAGCAGCGCGGATCAGGCGCTGAAACAGGACGTAAGGCAGGCAGTTACCGATTATCTGAAGCCTTTGCTTGAAGATGTCACCGATATCGGAACTGCCCGAAGTATTCTTGAAGAACAGCTTCCTGCTGTTACTTCTCTGACCGAAGACATCCTTACACGGTCCAATGCAGGGTACGGATACCGCGCCTCCCTTGAGAAGGTATACTTTCCGCTGAAGGTATACGGTGATATCGTCCTTCCGCCGGGAGAGTACGAGGCCCTTCGTATTATTCTAGGAAACGGAAGCGGCGGGAACTGGTGGTGTGTTATGTTCCCTCCTTTGTGCTTTGTCGACGCTTCCCTGGGAATTGTTCCGGAGGAATCAAAGGAAACCTTAAAGATTCTTCTGACGGAGGATGCCTA